>DASSOY010000030.1 GCA_035700025.1 Bacillales bacterium
CCTGTTTCAACAATTCGGGAAAAGTGCCCGTTGAACTGAAGGACCGGCAAGATCGATGGATTGACCTCGACTCGCACGTTGAAGCTTGGCAAGTTTTCAATAAAAGCTTGCGTGGATGAGCGCCAATATTGAGCGAGATCAAAGGATTTCGGTCTCTCGAACGATTCGGCGAGCGCTTCGGCCGATTGGATTCGCGCGGCTCTGTAATTGCGAATTTCGCCGTTTTCTTTCGCTGCAATCAAGTACCAACGGCTTCCTTTCGCCACGAGTCCAAGCGGATTTACGATTCTTTCGTTCGTTTGTCCGTCTGCGCGTTGATAGACCATTTTTATTTTATTGTTTTTCCACAAAGCTTCTTTCAATAGTTCGAAAGCTTTGACTTTTTCTTTCCGGTTCCGCCAGGTGCTCGTATCTATATGAATGCGATTCCAGACGTCTTTGGCGTTTTCGCGAAAGCTGGACGGGAGGGAAGCGATCAATTTGTTGCGGGCTGCTTCGGAGACTTTGGTGAAACCGAGGTCTTCCAGCAGTTGTGCCGAAGGGGATACAAACAAGGCGCGAATTTCGGATTCTTTCAATCCCGTTAAATTCGTCTGGAAGTCGTCCAATAATGACCAGCCTCCGTTTGTGCCCCGTGCGGCAATGACTGGGATCCCGCTTCGACTCAAGGCGTCCATGTCCCGGTAAATGGTTCGTTCGGATACTTCCAGCTTTTCGGCCAAAGCTTGCGCCGTCATGCGTCCGTGGGTTTGCAAGGACAAAATAATCGAGATCAGGCGATCGCCTCTCATAGCATCCTCCTTAAGTGTCAGAATGCTTTTATTTAATGATAGATGACATTTGATGTCAAGAATCAACAAGTATGATGGAGATGATCAAAATAATGGGAGGTTGGTTTGCATGACTCATGAGAGAACGCTTGTCTTTTACGGAGCTGTCAGTGTCGACGGTTACATTGCCCGGGAAAACCATTCACTTGATTGGCTGTTCGGAACGGAGGGAGAGGAAGAGATCGGGTTTGACGCGTTTTACGAGACGATTGATACGGTTGTTATGGGCAAAAAAACGTATGATCAGATTTTGGTTCACGATCCAGAAACGATTCCGTACGAAAGCAAAGAGTGTTACGTGTTTTCGCGCAATACGACAGGTTCAGCTGGGCACGTGAAGTTTATCAACAATGATATCGTTGCATTTATGAAAGGTTTAAAGCAAAGGAAAGGCAAGAAGATTTGGGTAGTCGGCGGCGGTGAAGTGCTGCAGCCGATGATGGAAGAAAAACTCGTGGATGAATTCATCATCCAAATCACTCCGACGATTCTTGGGCGCGGCATTCCGTTGTTCCTGCCGTGCGACGTCGAAAACGAGCTTAAGTTGGTCGATGTGCACCGCCATAAACAATTTGCTGAAGTGCATTACGTTTTGAAACCGAACTGAATGGTGCAAGTGAAAGTATAGGATAAGAGGTACTGGCTGGCGGCATGGGTCGTATGGTCACTAATATGGGGGCGGTCCTGTCAAATGCGGATCACGCCCTTTACGACCCTGTCTCTGGGCAGGAATTGTCAGAGTCATCTTAAGGGAACAGATGTACAAATGAGGAGGGTCCCAAATAATGGAGAAAAACTTTCCTTGCGGTGGACGGAATGATGGAAACTGTCAGACAAGTTTGTTCCTTGGGAGCGGTGAATCATTGCCGCCAATTTAGAAAGCTTGTTTAGGAACCGATGGATCGCAACCGGATTCGACATCACAGACGAATAACGGCTGAAGGGAAGTGCACGCTGATGCAAAAAGCGAATGTCGTTCAGGCGCTGATCTTTGATGACACCGGAGAAAAAATCTTGCTTGTGATGAACAAAAATGGTGGAGAGCCTTATTGGAGCTTGCCCGGAGGGCTGGTGGAGGACGACGAAACGTTGACGAAAGCGCTCATGCGAGAGGTGAAAGAGGAGACGGGTTATTCGATCATCGTCAAGAACCTTCATTCTGTCCGAGAAGTTTTGATTGAAAAGAAGCAGGAACATGCGCTCATTTTCATGTTTGAAGCGAAGGCGATTGCGGGGGAAGTTCGCGTCGAAGACCCGGACAACGATATCGTAAAAGCGGAGTGGACCGACCTTCAGTCCGTCAATCGACGATTGTCGTATTTACCGGAACCTGTTGCCGCGGCTAAACCGAAATATCGCTATCATTTTCAAAATATGTACGATTGTTGAAAGACCGATTTTACCAGAAAGAGGAAAATTTCATGATTGCGGAGGCGGTTCGCGATGATTTTCTTCGATGTCGACGAAACCCTGCTGGATTTCAAAGGCGCGGAATATACGGCGGTCCAAGCGTTACATCGCGAGTTTGCCCATGTATTTCCGTTCAGCAGCGATGGTTTCTACAAGATTTGGTGCACGGTCGGAAAAAAGCATTACGCAAAGTTTCTCGATGGAATCGTGACTTTTGAACAACAAAAAGTCGAACGGATTCGCGAAATTTTCGGCGAAGTCGGCCGTATAATTACTGACGCTGATGCTGCGAATATTTTCCAACTGTATTTAACGCGTTTTGAAGAGAGTTGGCAGCTGTTTGACGATGTTTCGGGTTGTCTGGAAGATTTGGCGAAATACGATTTGGGTATCATTTCGAACGGGGATGCGGATCAACAGCGGCGAAAACTCGAGAAGCTCGGGATTCTCGAGTATTTTGATGTTATTGTCACGGCTGATGAAGCCGGCGCGGCGAAACCGGACCCTCGCATCTTTGCGTTTGCTTGCGAACGCGCGGGAAAGCCGCCTTCGAGTTGTTTTTACATAGGGGATGATTGGGTAACGGACATTAAGTCTTGCCGCCGGGCGAACATGCAAGGAATCTGGTTAAATCGCGGGAAGAGGTCGGATCCTGTCCAGAGCGGATGGATGATTCACGATTTGAAGGCGCTTAAGTCATTGATTGAAGGAAGGAAATAACATGCACATCCGTCACGTGGAAGTGCTCGATTACAATTACATCCATTCCGTCATCAATGATTGGTGGGGCGGAAGGAAAATGTCGGACATGCTGCCGAAATTATTTTTCGTGCATTTTCGCGATACGAGTTTCGTTGCAGAGGAGAATGGACAAGTGATCGGGTTTGTCATCGGCTTTATTTCGCAAACTTTCCCGAGTGAAGCGTACATTCATTTTGTCGGCGTCGATCCGGCTTATCGAAAGCAGGACATCGGGCGGAAACTATACGAAATTTTTATCAAAACCGTACGAAAAAAGCATTGTCAAACCATTCGTTGCATCACTTCACCTGTCAATCAAAAGTCGATTGCTTTTCACACGAAATTAGGATTTGCCATTGAGCCGGGGGATGCCAAAGTTGATGGCGTTTCGGTTACAAAAAATTACGACGGGGCCGGAGGCGACCGCGTTCGGTTTCGAAAGGATCTCTGAATGAAAAAAACCGACCGTGGGCAGCCGGGAAATTTTATCCATTCAATCGTTTGTTGTTTTCATGGGCGAGTGCAAGCAGGGCGACATAGACCGGCTGGACATTGAATTTCTTGCCGAATTCGAATGTATAGCTGGCGGTTTCGATGTTGTTCGCTTTGTAGTAAGGCGATGTGATGTAATGAATCGTGATTTC
>DASSOY010000031.1 GCA_035700025.1 Bacillales bacterium
AAAATCGATCATGAGGAACGCTATTTCCTCAGAATGGTGAAAAAAGAGGCTCGAAATCGACTCGATTTGAAAAATAACGCTCCTCATGCGCGATTTTATTGGAAAATGGGATTTTTAAAGGAAATAAGGTGTCTGGTGAGCGTTAATTTCAAAAACAAGATGAGGCTGACTAAAAAAGGACGAGTCAGCCTTCCAACATCACTCTCTAACGAACGTGAAAAAGCGGAGTAATTAAAAGCGCGCCGCCAGCGCGCAGCTCCCGATCAACGAAAATATTCCGTGATCACGCGGGCAATTTTATCAGAAGCGCCCCCGTTCCCGTACAGTCCTTCTTGGTATGGCGGCTCTTCAAAAGACTGAATCAGGGCGCGTAAATCATCTTGCACCGGATGGACGAGCCGATTCCAGCCGATGTCGACGGTTTCTACCCATTCCGTCTGGTCTCTGAGCGTGAAGCAAGGGACTTTGGCAAAATACGCTTCCTTTTGCACGCCGCCTGAATCGGTGATGATGCCTTTCGCCTGTTTCTCCAACAGCAGCATCTCCAAATACGAAACCGGATCAATGAGTTGAATGACTTGGGACTGCTCAACGAACGAGAACAGGTCGATCTCGACGAGTTTTTTCTTTGTGCGCGGGTGCAAAGGCAGGACGACTTTTTCACCGGACAACTGGTCCAACGATCGGAAGATCGCCTCCAGTCGTTCGCGGTTATCGGTATTTTCCGCACGGTGGATCGTCGCCAAATAATACGCATCTTTCGTCAACCCAAAGTCCTTGAGCGTGTATTTATCTTTCGCAAGCTTCAAATTGTAGAGCACTGCATCGTACATGACATCCCCGACAAGATGAACCCCTTCGCGGATGCCCTCCTCAGCCAAATTCCTGACAGCCGTTTCCGTCGGCACAAACTTCA
This sequence comes from Bacillales bacterium, assembly GCA_035700025.1. Classification (NCBI taxonomy): domain Bacteria; kingdom Bacillati; phylum Bacillota; class Bacilli; order Caryophanales; species Caryophanales bacterium. The sequence goes on from DASSOY010000031.1 coordinate 917, forward strand.
AGGAAGACACATGATCCGTTAAGACGCGATTGATTTCTTCAGGCATTTGCTTGTTGAAGCTTCTCAGGCCCGCCTCAATGTGAAAAAGCGGAATGTGCAGTTTGCTCGCCACCAATGCTGCCGCTAATGTGGAATTCGTGTCACCGTAGACGATCATCGCATGAGGTGACTCTTTCAACACGACTTCTTCAAGCTTGATCAGCATATGGCCGGTCTGAGCCCCATGGGTGCCCGATCCGACGCCAAGATGATAATCGGGTTTTGGAATCTTCAATTCTTCAAAGAAGACACCCGCCATATTGTAATCATAATGTTGGCCGGTATCGACAAGCACTTCATGGAAAGTCTTTCGCAATACTCTTGACACCGGTGCGGCTTTCACAAATTGCGGCCGTGCACCGATCACGGTTAGAATTTTCTTCATTCTGCCCGTACTCCTTATTTTACAAATTTCCTACTCCTGCAATAACCGCTCGTAAAGCGCAACGAGCTTGTCCCCTTCGGGCCGCCAATTGTATTTCTCTTCAATCGCCCGCCGCCCATTTTCACCCATTCGCGCTGCCTCGTCAGGGTGATCCAGGAAGAACCAAATCGCTTTCGCCATCGCTTCCGGATCGAGAGGATCCACACATATCCCGCAATCGTTGCCTTCAACAATTTCCCGCCACAACGGAAAATGAGAGGCAATCACCGGGAGGCCGCTCGACATATATTCGAACAGCTTATTCGGCTGTGCATGAATATGGTTCGGTGCCGCATGGTAAACGACGAAGCCGGCCGCGGATTGATCCAGCACTTCCGCGACTTGCGGCCGATCCAAGAAACCTAGATCCACAACGTGAGACCACCCGGACAATCGAACCGCTTTCGCTCGGTCGCCCTCATTGGAGAAGGTACCGCCGAGCAACAATTTCACATCCGCGAGTTCAGCAGCTCGAATCATCTGAAAGATCCCGCGAATCTCATTCATCACCCCAACAAAACAAACCGCCGACGCCTTCCGAGAGGTCCTTTGCCGCTGCAGAGACAGTTCATTGAGGATGGGATAATTATTGACGTTCACGCTGTTGGCATTGAGAGCGAGAAAGCGTTTGTTGATGAAAGGGGTTGCGGTAACGATGCCGTCAAAACGTTTGGCCGCATAATGCTCCAGCTTTTCCATTAGAAAAGCGATCCCTTTCCGGAAAATCGGAGCAATGTAGGATTTCGTTAAAATTTGCCTCGGAACATCTTCGTGAACGTCATAAACCACACGCTTGCCTTTCCTTTTCAAAAGGAGACCGACCAGCAGCAACTCCGGATCATGAAAATGATAAAGATCCGCATCCACGTTCAAAGCTTCCCGGTACAACCGCAGGAGTCCGGCCGTCATCCGGCCAAGTCGTGATCCGTTCCTGCGCCCCAACGCGTGCACGGAAACCCCTTTTTCTATAAAATCTTCTTGAGCAGCAACGACAAAATGCGTTTCGTAACCCGCCTCATGAAGCGTAACACACTCTTTTGAAAAAATTCTTGTATCCTTCGGTGCATGAACCGTGCTGAGATGACAAACTTTGTTCAATTTCACGCAATTTTCCCCTTTTTGGCTGTCGAGCGACCCCGATTTCAAAGACTTACCACTATAAAATTTAGCACACTTGAAAGATAAAAAAAACTTCGTTTACACCCATCCCGTGACGTCAAATGCCCACGCAGCAATGCACAGGACGCGCTAGCGCGGGGTCAGCGACAGGCTAAAAAAGATAAAAAGATGAGGTTGTCCCAAAAGCGTTAACCTTTGGGACAGCCTCTTTTCATTCATTTCCATTTATTTTTTCTAACGAACATTAGATCACCTTAGCGCCGCTTTTTACTCCGATTTTTGTTGTAACGGACATTTTCGACGCTTAACCCCCGATTCGCCGTCTTTTGGATCGGTTTGGAGCGTCTAAGAGTCTCTAATGTTCGTTACAGTTGTCAGATGCCCATTTTTCACCGCTAAGGGTCTTTAATGTTCGTTACAATAAGGCTGGCTCGTCCAACCTAATAAGTCAGTCATCTGCCCCGTTCTTTAACTCTATTCCACATACCCGTTCGGGTTGCCGGACTGCCAGCGCCACGAATCTGCGCACATCGCATCGATGCCGCGCTCCGCTTTCCAGCCGAGCTCCCGCTCCGCCTTCGATGGATCGGCGTAGCTTGTGGCGATGTCTCCCGAGCGCCGGGGGGCAATTTTATACGGAATCTTCTTCCCGGTCGCCTTCTCAAACGCCTTCACCATGTCCAACACGCTGTAACCGGTGCCGGTGCCGAGATTGTAAGCTTCGACGCCCGGATCTTTCAGCACTTTCTCAAGCGCCTTCACATGACCGTCCGCAAGGTCCATCACGTGAATGTAATCGCGCACGCCGGTTCCGTCGGATGTCGGATAATCGTCGCCGAACACTTTCAGCTCATCCAACTTTCCGACCGCCACTTGGGTAATGTACGGCACGAGGTTGTTCGGAATGCCGTTCGGATCTTCGCCGATCCGCCCGCTCTCATGCGCCCCGATCGGATTGAAATAGCGAAGCAGCGCAATGCCCCACGACGGATCCGCCGTATGAACGTCGCGCAGAATTTGTTCAATCATCAACTTCGACCAGCCGTACGGGTTGGTCGCCGACAGCGGCAAATCTTCCTTGAAAGGCACATCCTCCGACATGCCGTACACCGTCGCCGAGGAACTGAAAACAATTTTATTCACACCGTAATCTTGCATCACTTCGCAAAGCGTGATCGTCCCGGTAAGATTGTTATGGTAGTAGCGAAGCGGCATTTCCACCGACTCCCCGACCGCCTTGTAGCCGGCAAAATGAATGACCGCCTCAATCTCATTTTCCGCAAAAACGCCGTTGACCGCGTTCCGGTCGAGCAAATCCACCTCGTAGAACTTGAACGATTTCCCGGTAATCTCGCGAATGCGGCTCAACGCAATGTGCTTGCTGTTCGTCAAATTATCGATGACAACGAGATCATAACCCGCGTCGAGCAAAGCGACGCAAGTGTGCGAACCGATATACCCGGCTCCTCCCGTTACGAGTATAGCCATAACTGCAACGCCTCCAGATCTGAAATCTCGTACTCTATTGTACCATACAAAGCAAACGAAACCGCCTAATTTTTGTCATTCCGGACGGTTGTCGAAGATTCCTCGTAATCGAACCCCCGCCAAACCAGCCGCCGCTCCAACCGAGCCGCCCACCCCGACGATTTCCGAACATACCAACCGAGCCGCCCAAACCCGTCGATTTCCGCACATACTTACCGCGACGCCAAACCCAACTATTTCCGTCCGTACCTCCGATAAAGCAGCCGCCCGCCGCGCCAAAGCAGCCGGACAGCGAGGTAAACAGCAAAAAAAGCGAAAAACCCGTACAGCCCGACGATCGCATCGTCAAACTCCATATGGCCGCGGCCGGTAATCTTTTGCTGAATCTCGATCGCGAAAACGATGACAAGCAAAACCGTCAACGTATAAATCAACGAAAGCACCGTAACGCTCCATTGCGAAATCCACCGAAACAACACCTGGACCACGAAGAAACAAACGATGCCGAGGAGGCCGATCAGCCAGAAGTGCAAGTCTTTGTCCGTGAAGCTCCAGCCTTGCGCAGCCACGATCGCTTGGAACAGATCATGCAGCGTATTGACAACCTCGGCGATGAATTGGATGAAGTCTCCCATCAGTTACACCCCAGTGAAAACGGCATATTTTATAAAATGGGAACCGCCTCCCGCGAGGAAGAGCGGCCGTTGGGCAGGTTGCCAAAAATTACTTTTCCGAACCGAGCCCCGCCATAACCATCTGATGCACTTTCTGCACCTCTTCATCCGGCACGACCAAATACCAGAGTCCATCAATGATTTCTCCGTGCCCTTTCACTTCATATTCTTTCACATGCTGACGGCAGTCCCGGTAATGTTGCGCGATGAATTTCATGTCGGCGAGTTTCATATCGGTACGAACCGAGTCTTTGATAGCTTCCAGCAAGGCGTCATACTTCGTAAGATTGGAAAAGTCCGCCGCCTTGTCAACAATGGCAAGGATGACCTCCCGCTGCCTTTTGTTGCGACCGAAATCCCCGCGCGGATCCAAATGGCGCATGCGGACAAAGCCTAACGTTTGCGGCCCATTCAGTTCCAGCCACCCTTTATGGTAGTAAAAGCCTTTATCGTAATAACCCTCATCGTGCCAGCTCAAATCGTTATACACCCGAATGCCGCCGACCGCATCCACCAGCTTCGACACCCCTTCCATGTCGAGACGGATGTAATAATCAATTGGAATATGTAAGTAGTCTTGCACCGTTTGCAAGGTCAAAGCTGTCCCGCCATAAGCATAAGCAGCGTTAATTTTATGAATACCTTTGCCGGGAATGGACACCCGAGTATCCCGAGGAATGCTGATCATCTGCATCTGATTCGTCTTCGGATTGAGCGTCAGCACAATCAACGTATCCGTTCGACCGACATCATGCGGGCGCTGATCCACACCCATCAGCAAGATCGAAAGCGGTTGAGGATCTTTTTTCGGCAACGTCGGTGTTTTTTTCACCTTTTTGCCATGATCGCTTTTGGTGACGACAGGCTCGTATATCGCATGCGCCGTTTCTTTCACGGAATTCTTCAGATGATAAGCATAAGTGAACCCAGCTGCAGCAAGTACGACGATTAGACAGCCTAAGGTGATGCTAACCTTCATTATTAGCGAGAGTTTTCTTTCGGGTTTCTTCAATATTTGTTCCACCTAACCTATAAATTTCGTCTACCAATAGGAAAATCCCCTCAAGAAAAGGGGACCTGAGAAGACACACTTAGTTCAATTGTCCCATAATCAGATTGTGGACATGGTCAACTTCTTCGTCCGGCACGACCAAATACCAGCTGCCGCCAATCGTTTCCCCGTGCCCTTTCACTTCATAGTTCTTAACATGCTTTCGGCAATCACGATAGTTTC
>DASSOY010000032.1 GCA_035700025.1 Bacillales bacterium
ACGCGGGGCATTCATGCCGCGTATGACAAAGACGCGAATCGTCTGGAGGAGCAGCTTCGCCTCATTTGTCAGGCGTTGGCGGCCTTGCCCAAGGAAAGTGACTATGTGCGCCTTCCCGTTTTTGCCGAACGTGTTGCAAACGATCCGCACCGGTTTGATGCGAATACCGAGTGCGGAGCGCACTTCCTTTCCGCTCTTCAAATTGTTCGCAGTCAAGAAAATTCAACGTATGAATTTACGAATCCATTAAGCTCAGAAGCAGCGTCGGAGTTATTGCAATCGTTTGGCATCATCCGTGATGATCTGTTAAATTTTGTTACGTGTACCGGCATTCTCGGGTATGCATGCGAAAATGATGCGGCTCATCCCGTTTGGAAGGAAGCTGTCAGTTCGAAAACCGTGATGAATGTGCCGTTACGAGAAATTTTACCTTTGTCGTTCTTTCGCCCTTACAGAGGATCCGCAGTATTTGTGGTTGAAAACTCTGGTGTGTTTTCGGCTTTGTTGGATGAGGTCAGCGATGAAGCTTCACCGGCAATGCTTTGTACACACGGTCAATTTAAAATTGCGGCGTTGTTGCTGATCGATCGCTTGGTGAAGTCAGGAACGACGATCTATTATTCGGGAGATTTGGATCCGGAGGGACTCCAAATGGCACAAAGACTCGTGAAAAGACATCCGCGGCATATTCGATTGTGGCGATATCGTTTGCAGGATTACTTAACTCATGCCTCCGGCGAGGTTCTTTCATCGATGCGTTTGCGAAAATTGGAAACCATTGAAATTGCAGCGTTGTCGGACGTAAAGGCGGAAATCGCTCGTCTTGGAAAGCCGGCCTACCAGGAAGCGTTTTTGCCAGCGTTGGTACAAGATCTCCGGTTTCATTACTCAAGGTATGGGTGAAATCGAAAAGTGAGTACTATCCCAATAGATTGGTTGAAAAAAGCAACCTTCCAGGGGGGTAAAGGCGATTGTGGCGAGGATTTACCTGCAGGTGTTTGTGCGCCTGCAGGTTTTTGTTGTATAGGAAAAATAGCGGAATCTGGCGCGCTTATTTCGGCCGAAATGTGCATGCTCTGAAAAAAAGCGGAACGTGACGACCTTATTTACCCTCCGCGTCGTCATTAATGGATGATTCGGTAACAAATAAGAGCGCTGCGTTCCGCTATATTTTCGCCAATCGCTCATATGGCCAAAATAAGCGCATCTCGTTCCGCACACCGCGATTAGTAATCAATTTTATCAAATTATTTTTGTTTGTAAACGGAAGCTAATGACTCATTCGAAATCAATAATCTCCCGAATATCATCAATTTCAAATTGATCAGCAATTTTTTCTATGTGTTCGAACTGTATTCGCTGTCTTTTTTTATTAGCTAGTTCGCTTAATGTAGCATGGCGGATGTCTGTTTGTCTGGACAGTTCTCTTAAGGAGATGCCTTTCTTTTTGAGAAGTTCGGGAATTTTCACGACCACTTTTTTACCCAATCTTTATCCTCTCCATTTTTCTGTTGACATTACTTGAAAACGTACCATATACTATATCTAAAAGTGGTACTTAAATACGTACCGCAAAATAGGGAGAAGAGATATGAATTGTAATTATGAAAAAAAAACTGAGTGAAAGGTATGTGTGTGGTTTGAAGATTTTATCTGAACGCTTGGGATTCGAGAAAGCCTATGCCTTGATTGTTGGTACACTGGTTCACGATGAAGTCTATCAATGGGAGCAAAAGGTGTGTATTTTGAAGAAATTGAGGGAACGTTTTACGATAGATCCGTCACCTGCGCGTAGGGAGGGGGCTGGGAAATTAGGGTTAAATAATCAATCGACTCATAGATTGTTCGAAAGTGAGATGCTTCAAACAGCATGCGAAAGTAGAATTCCACAAAGTTTATTATTCAAAGCAACCGAAAAAGAAGTGAAGGCAAATAAAATAGAGAACAATATTAACCGTGATCGCCGTGGTACAGGGAATGTTGATGAATTTGACTTATAATGTTTCACTGGAGATTTTGAAAAAGCCTGGTTGTTCATGTTATCGGTCGTCGTTTATAATGTAAGAAACCATTAAAAAGGAGGTGCAAGGAATGGATAAAGAACTGAGAAGCTTTTTATCGGCATTAAAGACGGGACAAGAGAACTTGGCGGCCAAGATTGAAGGCATGGATCAAAGATTTTCGACCGATATTGCCGAATTGAAAGATGGCTACAAGAAGATGTCTGGCGATATTGCAGAATTGAAGGATGGTCACAAAACGATGTCTGGCGATATTGCAGAATTGAAGGATGGTCACAAAACGATATCTGGCGATATTGCAGAATTGAAGGATGGTCACAAGACGATGTCGACCGATATGGCAGAATTGAAAGAAACGGTCACGGGGATCTCCGCCAAAATCGACAAGCTGGATGACCGCATGGCTTTCATCGAACAAAAGTCGCAAGACAATGAAAGAGAGATTTTCACCTTGAAAAAAAAGTACCGCTCCCAGCATTCTTCGTAAGTCTCCATCATTGATTGAAACCCACACCAAGATTTCCCGACAAGAATCAAGTTCATATCGATCGTAAATAGATGATGAACGGGCAACTTGGTTCATCATTTATTTTGGTTGAAAAATTTTTCCTCGGGATCATTGAGTCCACTTCCCCACTTATCGCTCATGAGAGATCTTATTTTCGTGTTTTTCCTAGTTTTCTTGTGGAATCGCTCATCAGCGTCGCTATTTGTCAAAATTGACTGGAAAATCGCCGGATATGCCGGAGCTTCATGAAAATAGCGTTCTGTATGATCGGCTAATGGTAGTGTCAATAATTTTGTGTAAGAAATTTGTGAGTTAGAATTATGTTAGGGTATTTCTTGATTTAATTTCCCGTCTATCCATCTTAGGCATGCCAAAATGGAGGACGTGGATGATGTCCATGTCCGTTGATAGTGACAGTCATTCTCCTCCCATATAGTTGGGGGGATTTACTGTGGATACCGTCTTTCAAACATACGTTGGATTTCGGGTTGTACTTGCCGAAAGCCTTGGGTAACTCGATCAGCCCAGTGTGCATTGTACGCCTTCACTTCTAAAAAGACGATTTTTTCTGCTGCTTCAATACTTGGCAAACTGTTCATTGTCTTAAGTCGTTTGCGGATTTCTTTATTCATACGTTCAATCATGTTGGTTGTATAAATGAATTTTCGAATGGATTGAGGATAGTCTAGAAAACGCAAAAGGTCGGATAGGTTGTCTTCCCACGTTTTTACGACTTTTGGATATTTTCTAACCCACTCGTCTTTAAAATCGGTAAAGGCTTGCAGGGCTGCACTTTTCGAAGGCGCTTCATATACCAATTTTAAGGCTTTCGTTACTTCGCCCCTGTCTTTGACACGAATGTTATGCTCTGTATTTCGCATTTTGTGCACGACACAACTCTGGACATCCGCTTTCGGATAAACCGTCCGAAAGGCTACATCTAATTCCGGCAAACCATCAAATACCCCTAACAGCACCTCCCTTACGCCACGCTCGTACAGGTCCTCAAGTCGTTCTCGCCAGCCATAGGCACTTTCATTTCCGCCGATATGAAAGTCTAGGATCTCGCGGTGTCCATCTTCGTCGATTCCAAGAATGAGATAGATGCTTTCGTTATCCACGGAACCGCGGCGAACTTTAATGGACATCCCGTCGAGATACAACACGGTATATCGCTTTGAAAGGGGACGGCGCTGCCATTGACGCACGTCCTCCAATGTAGCATCGGTAATATGACTCACCGTGGCTGGGCTGTAGTTCCGGCCAATGACCCGCTCAATAAATCCGCCGACTTGGCGCGTGCTCATCCCGCTTTGATACATCCGGATGACTGCCTGTTCTAACCACCCATCCTGCCGTTGATAAGGTTCAAACAATTGCGTTTGGAACATCCCTTGACGGTCTCTGGGAATAGAAAGCTTAGGGATATGACCATACTTCGTGTTCAGCGTCCGTTGATAATATCCATTCTTTGCATCCCCTTGGTTGCTCAATTCATGTTCTAAGACTGCCTCCAGTTCGTTTTTCATAAAGGTTTCAAGTTTCTCCTTTACAAACTCTAGAACCATGTTCTCCAGTTGATTTCCCGATTCGCCATCTAGTATACTTTTAGACATGAGCTAGGGCTCCTTTCTTGATTAAATGTGGTGTTTTCTCAAGAAATACCCTAGCTCATTTTCTGTGTTGTGCCAAGTATCTTACACAAACTTTTATACATCATCTCGCTAATCTTGAAATCGATCAAATTTGAACGATATAAGGTCTGTGGTGAGCGATTTGCCCGCCGGACTAACGGCCATCGTGAACGGCCGCCACCGCACCGGAAACTTTTATAGGATCGATTAAACCCATCGTCGCAAGACTTTCGCCACAGGAACGCTTGTTCCTATTTGTGTTATAATGACGTCACAGTTGCGCAAGCAGTGCAGGGCCGGGTACCTCGCGAACCGTTGTTGAGACATGCAAGATGTCGGAGCGGGATGGGGGGGTGATGCGATGATGACATTCTACCAAGTGCTGACTCTGGTCATTGCCTTTGGTACGTTGATTGCGTTTATTTCAAAAAAATAGCCCTTCCTGCCGGATGAACAGGAGAAGGGTCTATGCTCAAGTGTGCAGCTGTGTGTGAACCTCGATGTTGCCGCATCGGGGTTCTGCTTGCTTTCATTATATTTCACCTGCTGGAAAACGACAAGTCGCAAGGGATTCTTCTCATGCCCTGCCGGGGTTGATGTCGTAGGGATAATTTTATTGCTCAATTCTTCACAAAGTTGTCACGTGAAAGTGTGACGGCTATCACAAAAAGCGACGAATTCCCCTTTTATCATGAATCCATACGACAGCAAGGAGTGATGACATCATGTTGGATGCGAAAACGATGAAAATTGTGAAATCGACGGTACCTGTGTTGGAAAAAGAAGGGGAGAGGATCACGACCCGTTTCTATGAACTGTTGTTTCAGAAATACCCGGAATTGTTGAACGTGTTTAACCATGCGAATCAGAAAAAAGGACGACAGCAAACGGCGCTCGCGAACGCGGTTTATGCAGCAGCTGCGCATATCGATCAGTTGGAAAAGATTTTGCTGGCGGTTCGGCAAATTGCACATAAACATCGAAGTCTCGGGGTGAAGCCGGAACATTATCCGCTCGTCGGTGAAACGCTGCTGGAAGCGATCGGTGATGTGCTCGATTTGGAAGAAGACTCTGAGATCATTACCGCTTGGGCCGTTGCTTATCAAGCGATTGCCGATGCCTTTATTGGCGTTGAAAAAGAAATGTATGCGGAGGCGGCGGAACAAACCGGTGGTTGGGAAGGTTTCAGGGAATTTGTCGTTGACCAGAAAGTGGAAGAGAGCGAAGTCATCACGTCATTTTATTTGAAACCGAAAGACGGCGGAGCGATTGCGTCTTATACGCCGGGACAGTACATCAGTGTGAAGTTGAATATTCCGGGCGAAGCACATACGCACATTCGCCAGTACAGTCTTTCGGATGCGCCGGGCAAAGACTACTATCGTCTCAGCGTGAAGCGTGAGGACGAAAATGTTCCGCAAGGTAAAATTTCCGTGTATTTGCACCGCGGCATTAAAGAAGGCGACGTGCTTTCGCTGAGCGCGCCGGCCGGCGACTTCACGCTCGATCAAACGTCGCGCAAGCCGGTCGTGTTGTTGAGCGGCGGCGTTGGCTTGACGCCGCTCGTGAGCATGGTGAGCACGATTGTCGAGGAGCAGCCGGGGCGAGAAGTGACGTTCATTCACGCAGCAAGAAACGGAAACGTGCATGCGCTGCGTGATGAGGTTGCGAAAATCGCTGAGGAAAACGCAAGTGTCCGGTTCTATGTCTGTTACGATTCGCCGACCGATGAAGATCGGGAGCGGAAGCGTTACGATAAGGAAGGTTACGTGACCGAAGCGTGGCTGCGCTCGATCGTTCCGAATCTTGATGCGGATTATTATTTCTGCGGACCGGAACCGTTCATGAGAGCTATGAACCACGTGCTGCAAGAGATGAAGATTCCGGAGGAACAGATTCACTATGAATTTTTCGGGCCGTCAATCGACTTGCGTGCGAGAGAAACTGTACGCGCCTGATCAAACCGGGTTCCCATTGTGGGAGCCCGGTTTTTTGATTCGTTTGATTTGTTATCGCTCACCTGTGTTCTTATTTTCGTGTTTTCCCTAGTTTTCCTGAAGAATCGCTCATGAGCGTCGCTATTTTTTAAAATTGACTGTACAATCGCTGTTTTTAACGAGGTGATTCGAAAATAGCGTTCTGTATGATCGCTAATCTTGAAATCGATCAAATTTGAACGATATAAGGGCTGTGGTGAGCGATTTGCCCGCCGGAAGCAAAAGGAAAATCGTTGACAATAGCAACTAATTCGTTGACTTTGTCAACGATTTTTTCGCATATAAAAAAACCCGCATCCGCGGGCTTTTTTCGACAATCGCATAGTAAGATTTAAAATTTCGGTAAGATGTACTGGGCCAAGAAGTACAAGACAATGATAAGGATAATGATGTAGGAAGCGTATTTGATAAACGTTGATGCGACTTGACTGGAATCCGATTTCTTTTCTTTGCGTTCGATTTCCACATTTCTTTCGTCTTGCATCACGGTTCCCTCCATTCCTTCATAGGATATAGATTGGTGTTAAAAATTACATACCCGGGCCTTTTATTTTTGAAACTTCTAACGCTTTTTATTTTGTTGTTCATTACGCAAAGGTGACGGTCGAAGATCAACATTTCCGAAAAATAAGCAGAAAGTCCCTTTCCTTACGGTTGATTCGTCGGAAAAGTAGTCTTATTGTCGGATTTTGCCTTTTTATGTAAAGCTATAAAAAATTCCGTACCGGCTACGTATGATCGGCAAAAACGAATGGCGTTCGTCAATTTATAGGAAAAAGGAAAGGGGGTGAAAAACAGCTGTTAAAGGATGGAAAACACATGATACTTTCGTCTGTACAGGTGGGAGGTGCGTCTTTCTAGCATGTTTTGCAACGTCGATCAGCGGGTAGCCGAATGTCAAAAGGAGGTGAAGAGGATGAAACGACTGAACGAAGGACAAATGTTGTCGGAAACGGTCAAAGTTATTGAACGTTTTTTCAGAAGATTACTCGGCCTCATGTCGACGAAAGGCTTGCCGCCTGCCGAAGCGTTGTTGCTTAAACCTTGTCGATCGATTCACACCTTCTTTATGAACTATTCCATTGATGATTTAAATTTAGATTCGAACAACCGCGTTGCAGCAGTTTCGGAAAAAATGCGTCTGCGAAATTTCGAAAAAAGATTGATAGAAAGGCTTGCCGTTGTTGAAATGCCATCAAGAACGTTCTCTGCGACAGAGACGAAAATGGGACAAGCGGTTCAATTTCAATCAGAAAATAGGAGTGATCTCGATGGTGACTAAATTAATAGACCTGTTTAAAGATGAGAAAGGACAAGGGATGACGGAGTACGGACTTGTGCTTGGCGTCATTGCAGTCGGCGTCATTGGGATACTTGTTATGCTGCGTGAACAGATCATTGCAATGTTCAAAAGTGTGCTTACAACCCTGACGGACAATAACGGTACGACAACCGGGTAAAGGAAGGGGTCTTGCGGCCATATACGCAAGACCCTTTTGCGGAGGGAAGAATGAGTTTACAACAATGCGGGGTGTGACATGTTGCTGAACGTCCTATTAATCGTTGTTTTATTGGTCTGCGCGGCAACAGACATCACGAAACGGAAAATTTACAATATCGTCATCTTCCCCGCTTTAATGGCAGCATTTGTTGTTCATTTCATGCTCGATGGCTGGGCGAATCTCGGTGCCGCTCTTGCTGGTTTTTTTGTCGGTATCGGTATTTTATTGATTCCGTATTTGCTGGGAGGCATGGGTGCCGGGGACGTGAAATTGTTGGGGCTCGTCGGTGCGATAAAGGGAACCGTTTTTGTGTTTCATACCGCTTTTTACATGGCTGTGCTCGGTGCAATCATGGCCTTGGGTGTTTTGTTTTTCCGCAGGCATGCGTTGCAGCGCATGAAAGCGTTGCTGTACGGTTTCCTGGCTTTCAAGAACGGATACCGAATTCCTTTTTTGATCGACAAGGAATCTTTGACGACCGCTTATCCATACGGCGTAGCGATATCGGCGGGCGCGTTGTTGTGTCTTTTTTTGAACGGAGGGTGATGAAGTGATTCGAAACCAACGGGGGCAATCATTGGTGGAAATGGCGCTCATTGTGCCGGTGCTGCTCCTGCTTTTTTCCGGGATGTTCGATTTCGGAAGAGTGTTGTTTGCGTATTTGAACTTGCAAATGACGGCACAACAAACTGTTCGCATGGCAGGATTGGGCAAAGGGGACGATACGATTGTTCAGTTTGCCCGGGAGGATGTCGAGCTTTCGGATCCCTCGTCCTTAAACGTTACTGTTTCTCCGAGTCAAGCGAATCGTGAACCCGGGGAATATGTGACCGTGACGTTAACCTATCCGTTTGATTTCGTAACGCCGATCTTATCCGGATTGATGCCCTCCCCCTTTATCATTTCCGTCAATTCGACAATAAGAGTGGAGTAGGGATGGGTGAACATGAAAAGACTGTTTCGAGATCAACAAGGAAGTACTTTAATCCTTTTTGCGCTTGCTTTCATCGGAATGATGGCAATGGCGGGGCTGGTGCTTGATGGTGGAATGCTGTACGTAGAAAAAGCAGCCTTGCAAAAAACAGCCGATGCGGCGGTGTTGTCGGGGGCTCAAGAGTTGACCGACAGCCAAGACGAGGTGCAGCAAGTGGTCAATCATATTTTAGCGGCACACGGAAAGTCAAACACGTTGGTCGATCTTAACGTGGTCATGAATGATAAAGTCAGTGTTTCCTTGAAAGAAACCGTTCCGTTGTCGTTTTTCTCGATTTTCGGACAAGACACGGGAACCGTTACCGCCCAGTCAACGGCGGAAATCGGACCGATGGGAAGGGCAACGGGAGCCGCTCCGCTCGGAATCGATGCATCGGTCGATCTCGTTTACAACAAGGAATATCAACTGAAAGTCGACCAAACATTGGAGGATACCGGAAATTTCGGCGTTCTTGCATTGGGCGGTGAGGGCGCGAGCAATTATTACGATAACTTGCGAAACGGCTACGATGGTGAATTGAAAGTCGGAGATATCGTTCAAACGGAGACCGGGAACATTTCCGGAAAGACGAGACAGGCGGTGCAAGAATTGATCGAGGCATGCCCGTATCCTGACGGAGACTATGATCACCGCGATTGCCCGAGAGTCATTTTGATCCCGGTTTACGAACCGTACAATGATACGCAAAACCAGATAAAGGAAGTGAAAATCACCGGATTTGCGTATTTTTACATTTCCGAACCGGTGGACAGTCAAGACAAGACGGTTCAAGGCATTTTCATCAAAAGAACCGGAAAAGGTTATGTCAATTCAGAAGCCTTGAATCGGGGAGCTTACGCAATCCGATTAACGGAATAGGTGTTGAATGCAATGAAACCGAAGATGCTATTCATGCTGACGATTGTAATGGCGGCCTTTACGACATTTTTATTTTACCGTTACATGCAACAACTGAATACGTCCCAGGCGTCGAATGCTAACTTGGTGAAAATCGTCGTTGCTAAGAAAGAAATCAAGAAAAACGAACCGATTACCGCTGATAAACTGACGTTCAAGTCATTACCGGAAAGCGCCGTGATTAAGCAGATGGTTTCCGACAAGACGAAAGTCACCGGCAGTTATGCGGCGGCCCCCATTGCAGAAGGGGAACCGATCTTAACCAACCATATTCGTCAACGCGAAGACGAGAAGCTGTTCGTTTCCCGGAAACTCAGTAATGGTTATTTGGCCGTTTCCGTCGGCGTCAATTATGTCGAGTCCGTTTCTAATTTAATCCAGCCCGAAGATCGGGTGAATGTCATCGCCAGTATTCCGCTGCCAAACAGTAAAACGAAACAAGTGAAGACCGAGCAAATTGTGTCGAACGTAAGGGTTTTGGCCGTCGGCGGAACGTTGACCGAACCGAGTGAGAAGCAAGCGGAACCCGAAAAATATGAAGCGGTTACGCTTGAGTTGAAGCCCGAGGATGCCTTGCAAGTGATCCATGCCTCCGAACAAGGGGACATACAACTCGTTTTACAGAGCCGGTTGCTTCCGAACGAGGACGGGATGAATGATGACAGCTAATGAAAATAAGCCCGGAAAAGTCATTACGGTTTGCAGTGCCAAAGGGGGGATCGGCCGTACGGTTTTGACGGTGAATGTGGCGGTTGCTCTTAGTAAAAAAAATATGCAAATCAGCATCCTTGACGGATATCAACAATTCGGGGATGTAGGACTGGCCATGGACCTTCAGTCTCGTTTCACGATGAAAGACGTGATAGACAATTTCGACGGGATGGACGCCGACAGCTTTTCCGGTCACTTAAGTACACATGAAAGTGGTGTGAAAGTGCTCCCGGCACCCGATAAGCCGGAATATGCCGAACTTGTTACGGATTCTGTCGTTGGTGATGTTCTCGATTGGTTGAAAGAAAACAACGATTACGTACTCGTCGATACAGCGGCAGGATTGCAGGAAGGCAACTTATTTTTGCTCGAAAAATCCGATCTGGTGCTGGTCGTGACGGATCTCGTCATGCCTGCATTGAAAAACACGAAGTTGATGTTGGAAACGTTAAACGCTCTAGGCATGAAGGATAAAGTACGAGTCGTCGTGAACCGTTCAACGATGGAAAGCGTCATTCATGCGTCCGATGTTTCGGGTATTTTGGGTGTCGAGAATCTTTTTTATATTCCGAACGATTTCAAGACCGTCTCCCAATCGCTGAATATCGGCGTGCCTTTTGTTATGAGCAAAGGGAAAACGGAATTGGCGAAGGCTGTGTTTAAAATGGCGGAACAATTAACGTCCGGCGAACGTGCGCCGGAAGCTCCGTCAAAAAATAAAAGTCTCTTTCCAAAACTGTTTTCGAAAAAGGAGAAGAACCGATGAGTCTGCTGGACAAAATGCAAAAAGTGAGAAATCAACCCAACCAAGACGCGACCCAAAAGACGGACGCCCACGGTTCGAACGATAAAGAGAAACAAACGGATGCTGACGCTCGTGAAGAGACACAAAAGCCCAGCCATCCAAAACCAAATCCAAAATCACCGGTCAATCGAGACCAGGAGAACAAACTGCAGCGTTTGAAAGACCGCCTTCACAAAAAAGTGTTGAATGATTTAAAAGAAGATGATGTTGAAGAAATCGTGCGGAAACTCGACGCGATCGCCGTCGACATCATGAAAGAAGACGAATCGCTGCGGGGGATGGTCGGCCACAAGAAGGTCGTCGAAGAACTCATTAACGATTTAACCGGGTTCGGCCCGATCAATCCGTTGTTGCTTGATCCGGAGGTGTCTGAAGTGATGGTGAACGGCCCGAAACGTGTTTATGTCGAAAGAAAAGGGCGGCTGGAGCTTTCGTCTGTCACATTCAGAGATGACGAACATGTCATGAACGTCATTGAAAAAATTGTAGCGCCGCTCGGCAGACGAATCGACGAGAGCAGTCCGATGGTGGATGCCCGGCTTCCTGACGGATCACGCGTCAACGCGATCATTCCTCCTTTGGCGCTCGACGGACCGACCGTGACGATTCGTAAATTTTCGAAAGATCCTTTCCGAATTGACGATTTAATCCGGTTCGGCACGTTGACGAGAAGCATGGCCACGTTCATTGAAGCATGTGTCAAAGCGCGGCTCAATATTCTTGTCAGCGGCGGCACCGGTTCAGGGAAGACGAGCACATTGAATGTGTTGTCATCCTTCATCCCGAACGATGAACGAATCATTACGATCGAGGATGCCGCGGAACTGCAGCTCGGTCAAGATCATGTCATTTCATTGGAATCGAGACCGCCGAATATCGAAGGGAAAGGAAGCATTACGATTCGCGATCTCGTCCGAAATTCTTTGCGCATGCGGCCCGATCGCATCGTCATCGGCGAGGTCCGCGGGGGAGAAGCTTTGGACATGCTGCAAGCGATGAACACCGGACATGACGGTTCGCTGACAACCGGCCACGCGAATAGTCCGCGCGACATGGTCGCCCGTTTGGAAACGATGGTGTTGCTCGCAGGGGTAGATTTGCCAGTGAAGGCGATCCGAGAACAAATCGCCGGTGCTGTGGATCTCATTATCCAACAGTCACGTTTGAAAGACGGTTCGCGGAAAATCGTGAGAATCACGGAAGTTCAAGGTTTGGAAGGAGACATCATCGTCCTGCAGGATATTTTCAAATTCCAACAAGAAGGTGTAGACGAGAATGGGAATGTGATTGGAAAAATGGTGCCGACCGGCGTACGTCCGCTGTTTTATGAACAATTGGAACAATCCGGCATCCAAATTCCTCCGGATGTCTTCGTGCCGGAAGGGGAATGGTCATGAATGAATTGTTGATCTTATCGTCGGTGATGGTGACATCATTTTTATTGTTCCTAACCCTCTTCCGTCTGGTTGTTCCTTCCGAAAACAGACTAAATAAGAGAATGAAGCATTATTTGCAGCTAGAGGACGAAAAAAGTGTAGAGCGCCCCCGTTTTCAACCGATGGAACGCATCCGCCAATACAAGGAGCGCATCAGCTTCAAGCTTGCAAAAAGAAAAAACAATAAACTCGAAGTGATGTTGCATCACGCTGGCCTTCCTCTAAAACCGGAAGAGTTTGTCAGCTTTCAAATCTTGGCGATCGTGTTGCTTGGCGCTTTGCTGTATTTGTTGAGCGGTCAGTGGCTGTTTTTGTTCGTTGGCGCCGTGCTCGGCTGGATGATTCCAAAATGGTGGGTGAAAAAGAAGCAACGGGCCAGGATTACGGCATTCAACGAACAGCTTCCCGACATGCTGACGACGGTGGTCGGTTCGCTGCGCTCCGGCATGAGCTTTTCGCAATCGTTGACGACGGTAATCGAAGAAGCGGATTCACCAATGCGGGAAGAAATGAGCATCTTGATCAAGGAAATGCAATACGGCAGTACGATGGAAGCGGCACTCAGCGGGTTAAAGGAGCGGATGCCGAGTGAAGACCTCGAGTTGATGATTCAGGCCATATTAATTCAGCGCCAAGTCGGCGGCAATTTAGCCATCGTTTTGGACAAGATTGTCGAAACGATCCGTGATCGCAACAAGATTCAGAGGAACATTTTGACATTAACCGCACAAGGCCGGTTGTCAGGGCTCGTTATCGGTTTAATGCCCGTCATTCTCGGCTTTGTTTTATATTTGATTCAGCCTGAGTACATTGGGGCATTATTTACGACATCGATCGGTATCATCATGCTCGCAGCTGGTGCCGTTTCTTGCACGATCGGGTTTATCCTGATTCGTAAACTGACGAAAATCGAGGTGTAACTGATGTTGTATGTCGCTTTTTTTTGTACGGTCGTGCTTTTCATCAGTTTCTGGATTTCGTTGCGCCGCGAGCGGCAAAACCGTGTGCAAAAAAGAATTTCATCGGTCTTCCATCAACAATCGTCTGTTTTGGCCGATGAAGAGCAAGAGGAGCGGCGTTCTTTATGGGAACGGATCGGCGCACCGCTTTGGCATGAATTAAAACAAAATTTTCAACGTGGAATGAAAAGCGAAGAGACGGCGAAACTTGAGATGAAACTGTTGCAGGCAGGGAGTCCGATGGGGATGGCGCCGGTTGAATTTCTCATTTTGAAAATCGTCATGCTGATTCTCTTTCCAGTTTTGGCGATGGTTTATGGAAGCATGCTTAACGCAGGAAAACTTGTCATTTTACTATTGGCGGCGTTTGCGCTTATCGTCGCTTGGGGGTTGCCGAATTACTATTTGCGATTGAAAACGAAACAACGAAATCATAAAGCTTTGCGAGAACTCCCGGACATTCTCGACCTGTTAACGGTCAGCCTGGAAGCCGGTCTTGGTTTTGATTCCGCGCTGGGAAAAGTCGTCTCTCGGAAAAATGGCGTCCTGAGCGGCGAATTCCGCCGCTGCCTCGAAGAAATACGTCTCGGCAAGACGAGAAGAGATGCCTTAAGCGGCGTAAGAGACCGCTTGATCTTAAATGAACTTCGCGTCTTGATCAGCAACATTTTGCAGGCCGAGAAACTCGGCATCGGCCTCGTCAAAGTGCTGCGGATCCAATCGGAAGAAGTACGCGAACAGCGAAAGCAGCGCGCCGAAGAAACTGCGATGAAAGCCCCGATCAAAATGCTATTCCCGCTCGTCTTATTCATTTTCCCGAGTCTTTTCATCGTCCTGCTCGGTCCCGCAGTGTTACAATTCATCGATACCTTTTCAAATAACTAAACGGACGGGAATGAATCCCGTCCGTTTTACAGCTTGCTCAATTGTTTCCGGACTTTCGCCATCTCGTCTTCGACAGAGATGAGCGCCTTCTCCGCCGAGGCGGAGTTCCCGGTGACTGCTTCCATTTTTTCGAGATCGCTTTGGATGCGCGCATAATCCGCTTTCAGCTCGACAAGCCGGTACTCGAGTTGTTTTTTTTCCATTTCGTATCACTCCTGGCTCTATTGTAACGCGAAACGGCAAGAGGGATCGAATTTCGTGATTCAACATCGAATCGATCATAAGGAAGGAAAATAAAATCAAAGTATCGAAACGTGTAAACAGCCTGAAATTTAAACTAAGGAGGTTTTATTTATCGCGGACGCAACCGGTACGCGCTCCCGAACGAAACGACAGATCATTGACACTGACATTCACGAACGGATTCTTTATGAAGAGTTGGTGAAGTATTTGGATGAACCGTGGCGGCAATACATTTCTGACGCCAATTGGGTGCAAGAGAAACATCTGCCTTACACGCAGCCTGCCGTGGCGGGCGTCGATCGTGCGGATGCCAGAGTTCCTGACGGCAGACCGGCGGGAACCGATCTCCATTTTATGCAAAAACAGCTTTTGGACGAGTGCGGGCATGTCTACGGCATTTTGACCGGAGCGCTTGATCCTTCTCCGTCTTCGATGCATGGCTGGTATGAGATGGCCGCAGCATTAGCCAGCGCCTACAACAATTGGCAAATCGAAACGTTTCTTGAAAAAGACGACCGTCTTTACGGATCGGTCCATTTGTCAGCGGATGATCCTCAGGCCGCCGTACGCGAAATCGAGCGGGTCGGTTCCCATCCGAAAATGGTGCAAATCTTGCTGCCCATCGACGATAAACTGTGGGGAGATCCGTATTATCATCCGATTTTCGAAGCAGCTGAGCGTCACGAGCTGACGATCGGGATGCACCATAATGAACCGCCGACGCACTTCGGCAAATGGCCGCGTTATTTTATCGAATGGCATACATTGATTCCGACCGCCCACATGATCCAGGTGAGCAATCTCGTATATAACGGCGTTTTTGAAAAATTTCCCGGGCTGAAGCTCGTCATGATTGAGGGCGGATTCACGTTCGCGCCGCATTTGATGAAAAAAATGGATCAACAGTACGATAATTTGCGCCACGAGATTCCGTGGCTCAAACGAAAACCGAGCGACATCATTCGCGAACACGTTCGCTTCACGACCCAGCCGATGGAAGAAATGAGCAAGAAAGAGTTCATGCAGTACGTCGATCAAATGGGATCGGAGGACATGATTTGTTTCTCGACGGACTATCCGCATTGGGATTATGATTCGCCGACCCGTGCGCTGCCGAATTTGGATGAGCCGTTAAGAAGTAAAATTTTTTACGGGAATGCGCTCGCTTCTTATCCGAAATTGCCAGATGGGGGAGGGGATGCTTAATGGAAAACGTCGTTTGCAAAACTTCCGAACTCCAACCCGGTGAGATGATGGAGGCGTCCCTCGGCCGGACGCCGATTGTCGTCTGTCGGACGCTGGACGGAGACTTTTATGCTTTTTCCAATCGCTGCATTCATCAAGGCGGACCGATGTCGAAAGGCGTCTTATGCGGGACCTCCGTTCCGACGGATCGTCCGGGCGAATATTGCTACGGCCGGAAAAAAGAAATTCTTCGCTGCCCGTGGCACGGCCGCGAATTTGACGTTAAAAACGACGGCCGCATGCTCACCGACCCGAGGCGAAAGCTGCCGAGCTTCACGGTTGACATTGTCGGCGGGAACGTTATCGTTTCTAAATAAGATTTGGAAACGTGCATCAGATGCCTTATTTTCATAGAATGCCGGGTTTCAAAGTGAAATCGTGCATGAGAAGGCTTATTTCCGTAATCGATGCGAAAACCGCCTTCATTTTCAAGGTTTTTACGGAAATAAGATCGTCAGTGAGCGTTTTTCTTCAAAAATCGCCGATTTTTCGAAAATAAGGTCTGTCATAATCGATTCATTTACCTAAGCGCTGCTTCAGCAGCGCCCCGCGAATCGTCGTATAACTCACCTCATCCGGCAGCGCCTCCTTGATCGGCTTCAGCTTCTCCGCCTGCAGCTCCGTCGCTGCCGCCATCACTTGCGCCTCGTACTCCGCCTGAATGAGCCGCTCCCACGCCAGCTCACACCCCTCTTCCGCTGCGCGGAAGAGGTGGCGCTCGACCGTGTTCGCGCTCATCCCGCGCTCCGCCGCTATCGCCTCCACGCTTTTTCCGTCCCGGAAAAGCTCATACGACACGCGATGACTCGGCGTATCGCCTTCGTCATCGCTAGCGGCCGCCGCCGCTTCCGGCACCTCGCGCGCTTCGAGTTCGAAGCGCGCGATCGCCTCCAGAAACGCGGCGCCGTATTTTTCGAGCTTGCGCTCGCCGATCCCTTTCACTTTCAGCAGTTCGTCCATTTCCTTCGGCGCGTAGTCGCTCAATTCGCGCAGCGTCTGGTCCGAGAAAATGACGAACGGCGGCACGTGTTCGGCTTCGGCAATCTCTCTGCGCAACGCGCGCAGTTCTTCGAACAGCGCCTCGTTGCCGGCGGCTTGCGCCTGTTTTAACGGCTTCAGCGTCTTGTGCAGCACTTGCTCTTCGCCGCGCAGGACGGCCACCGACCGCGGTTGCAATTTTACAACCGGATATTGACCGCCTTCGAGCGCCAAATACCCTTCGGCGATGAACACCTTGATCAAATCCGAGATCGCGTTCTTCGTTAATTTTTTCATGAGGCCGTACGTCGGCAGCCGATCGAGCCGCATGTCGCGAATCCGCTTATTCTTCGAGCCCTTCAGCACGTCCGAGATCATCGTCACCCCGAACTGCTCGTTCATGCGCTTCACGCACGAGAACACTTTTTGCGCCTCGACTGTCACATCTTCGATCTCGTAATTCCCTGTACAATTGCTGCAGCGGCCGCAATCTTCCGCGTCGGTCTCACCGAAATACTCGACGATCGTCCGGTGGAGGCATTGCGTCGTGTAGCCGTAATCGACCATGCTTTGCAGCTTGCGATGCTCCGCTTGCTTGCGGTCTTCCGGCGCTTCGCCTTGTTCAATGAAGAATTTGTGCAGCTGCGCGTCGCGCGGGTGAAAGAGCAGCGTACATTCACTCGGTTCCCCGTCGCGTCCGGCACGACCGGCTTCCTGATAGTACGCCTCGATATTTTTCGGCAAGTTGTGGTGGATGACGAAGCGGACGTTCGACTTGTCAATGCCCATGCCGAATGCGTTTGTCGCGACCATCAGCAGTGTATCGTCGTATAAAAAAGCTTCTTGGGCGAGCTTGCGCTCGTCCTCGTTCAACCCGGCGTGATATTTGCCGACGGAATAGCCTTTCGTCTGCAAATATTGGTGAAGCTGATCGACTTCTTTACGCGTTGCGGCGTAAATGATGCCGGACTGGTTGGGACGCGCTTTGATGTACTGCATCACGAAATCGCGCTTGTTTTCGCCGCGGACAACGGTGAACGACAAGTTGTCGCGGCCGAAACCGGTCGAGAAGACGTTTTCCGCGCGCAACGCGAGTTGGGAGCGGATGTCTTCGATGACCTCAGGCGTAGCCGTCGCCGTGAAGGCGGAGACGAGCGGGCGCGAGCGCAGCTCGGCGAGCGCGGGAGCGATCGCGCGGTAGCTTGGGCGGAAGTCGTGGCCCCATTCCGACAGGCAATGGGCCTCGTCGATGGCGACCATGGCGACGTCGAGGGCATCGAGCAGGCGCAGGAAGGCGCCGGATTCGAGCCGCTCGGGCGCGACGTAGATGAGCTTGAAGCGGCCAAGGCGTGCGCCTTGGATGCGGTCGGCGACTTCTGCGCCGGTGAGCGAGCTGTTGATGAACGTCGCCGGGATGCCGATTTGGTTGAGCGCGTCGACTTGGTCTTTCATCAAGGAGATGAGCGGCGAAACGACGAGCGTGACGCCGTCGAGCAGAAGGGCGGGAATTTGGTAGCAAATCGATTTGCCGCCGCCGGTCGGCATGATCGCAACTGTGTCATTACCTTTCAATATGCTTTCAATGGCTTGTTCCTGGCCTGGCCGGAAGGCCGGGTAGCCGTAATATTTTTGCAGTAAAGATCGTGCTTGATCGAGCATCGGTACACCTCATTATCGATTAAAAAAAAATTTACCCTTCTATCGTATCTCGTCGAAGACCGCTTGTCGACCTCCGACGAAAGGCTGAGGGACGGTTCGTAAGGATGGGGGAAGTTGTGCAAAACAGATTTTGTTAGAGTAAAAGAAAAAAAGGAGTGAGCGTACGATGAAATTCCCAAAATTTACGGCGGCTCAAGTGAGGATGGCCAGACCGACGGATCGTTACGAGGAAGTCATTCAATTTTATAAAGAAGGAGTAGGTTTGGAGATTTTGACAACGTTTTCCGGGCATCGCGGCTATGAAGGGTGATTTTCGGCTTACCGGGGATGGAGCACCATCTGGAATTTACGCAACACGTGGATGGAACACCATGCCCAGGGCCGACGAAAGACAATCTGCTCGTCTTTTATATTCCGGATGCAAGGGAGATTGAGCAGATCATGGGGAAATTTGCGGAAATGGGATATCCTGAGGTCCCGCCGGAGAATCCGTACTGGGAAGCGAAAGGGAAGTCGGTCGAAGACCCCGACGGCTGGCGGATCGTGCTGATGAATACGGAGGGGATTTAACCTTCAACTTTGTTTGTCTCGCCATTTAAGGATGAGATGGATGATGCCGATGACAACAATCGCTCCAAGCAATAGATTCGTGATCGTAAGCGTATGTATAAGTTGTTGCAAGTCTACGTCAATATGCGTAAAACCTCGCGAAGTATTGTCAGCTATGTGTCCCACTTGGTCACGAAGTTGGTTGAGTTTGTAAATATCATTATTCATTGTAAAATTCCCTCCTAACATTTGGATGCATTCGGTTACTAGTTTAACGGATTTTGTTCCAGTTGTGTAGGAAAAAACTGAAGCCGGACAATGAATTTCATTGTCCGCTCCAGCGGAAATAGCGGGAAGATAAAGTGATCGAAACGACGGCGATGCCGATCAACACGGCGAGATCGAGGCTGTTTTGCCAAAGAGGCGTGAAGTTCCACGTTTGCCGGGTTAGGTCGATGACGTAGTAGAGCGGCAAGAGGTGGGCGACGTATTGCAGGAATTTCGGCATCATTTCGAGCGGGAACGTCGCGCCGGACAAGAAGATCATCAAGTTCATTGCGAGCGAGCTGATCGCGTTCGCCGTGCGCACGCTTTTGCCGATCGAGTTGATGAGTAAGCCGAACGGGAAAAAAGCGATCAGGCTGAGCCCGAAAGCGAGAAGGGTGCTGCCTAAATATTTCGGCTCGCTCAGGTCGAATTTGAGCACAGCGAAGACGATGATGATGATGGCGCTGATGACAAAAATGATCGTGCCTTGCACGGTTTGCGCGGTCAAGACCATCCAGGGCCGAACCGTCGTCGCTTGGTAGCGCCGCAAGATGCCTTTTTCGCGATAACTGGCGAGCACCGTCCCGATGCCGAAAAAGGCTATCGTCATCAAGTTGACGGCAATCCAAGACGGAACGTAAGCGTCGCTGTAGGACATTCCGCCAATTTTCGTATCCCCAAACATCGCGCCGAACAGCCAAATCATTAACAGCGGGAACAAAAACGTCCAGAAGACCGCCATTTTCTCTCGGAAAAACAGCTTCGTTTCCATCGCGGATAACTTGACAATTTTATTCATGCCGAGGGCTCCTTTAACAAGTGAACAAACAAGTCGTCCATCGAGCCTCGCTCAAAGCGGAACGCCGACAGTTTCCAATCTTGTTCTTCACATTTTTTCAACACAAGATACGCCAAATGCTGCAAATCATCCGTTTGAATGCGGAAGTGATCTTCCTGATGCTCGATTTGTTGGACGCACGGCAGGCGGGAAAGCACTTCTCGATCGACATCCGGACTTTCGAAAGAAAGAAAATTCGTTGCCAACTGCTCCAGCAGCACTCTCGGCTTGTCAAGCGCCCGAACCCTGCCTTCATAAACCATTGCCACGCGATCGCACAGCTTTTCCGCTTCTTCCATATAGTGGGTCGTCACCAAAATCGTCGTGCCGCTTTCTTTCAGCGAATGAATGACTTCCCAGAGATCGCGGCGGGCTTGCGGATCCAGCCCCATGCTCGGTTCGTCGAGAAACACGATGTCCGGCCGGTGCAGCACCGACAAGGCGAGCGTCACCCTCTGTTTCCAACCCCCGGAAAGATCTTTGAAATACGAGTCGAGTTTGTCTTCGAGATGCAATTGCTGGATCAAGTCGTCGTAATCGGGAACTTTTTCATAAAAAGAGGCAAACAGTTGCAGCGCTTCTTTCACTTTCATTAATTCTTGAATCGACGTTGCTTGAAATTGCACGCCGATCTTTTGATTTAATTGGTAACGTTCTGCCTCCTTGCCAGGATCGAATCCGAGTACGTTCACTTCGCCAGCATCACGTTTGCGCAACCCTTCCAAAATCTCGATCGTCGTCGTCTTGCCGGCGCCGTTCGGGCCAATGATCCCGAATATTTCGCCTTTTTTAACCGTGAAGGAAATGTCGTGCACAGCTGTCTTATCGCCGTACCGTTTCGTCAAGCCTTTCACTTCAATGACGTTCGTCATTTTGCTTCGCTCCTCTGCATCAATATTCTTCTCATTCATACGAACGTTTCCCGCAAAAGGTTTCGCCCTTACTCTTTACGGACGTAACATTGAGTTTCGTTGCCCGCTCCATAGATTCGCGTCACGTTTGTGGGAAAGACGCGCATCAAATATTTAAGTTCAAGCGGAATTCAGACGATATATAGAAGGAGAGTAAAAACTGAAAAGGTGATGGTTGATATGGTTTTTATTACGGTTGTCAATACGATTGTCATTATTGCAGCAATTGCCATTTTAACGAGCGTCGTGATGCAAAAGAACGCAAAAGAAAAATCATCGGATTTGCAAGCGATTCCTCTCCAGCCGTCTGTTCATAATGATAGCAAGAATCGACGGAAATATCACAGGATTGATTTGACTGAGAAATCTTGTGAAGTGAAGCTGTTGGATACCGAGAATCCTGTATTAAAGGACCGCATCAACGAAGTCGTAAAAGGTGAAATCGCAAACATTAGCATTGGCGGGATCAAACTGAACAGCAAGATGGACATTCCGGTCAAGGATGATGTGTTTATTGAAATGAATTTCGATTTGCAAGAAGAGGCATTTTGCTTAAAAGGGTTGATCGTTCGAAAAGAAGCGCAAGTGAAAGAAAGCCATGTTGGATACGGCGTGCAATTTGTCGGCATGACAGAATCGGATCAACAAAGGTTAGGCGTCGCCATCAATCAAATCGAATTGGCAAGAAGGCAAGCAGCCGTGACATTCTAATGAAAATGCCCTATAAAATGTTTATCGTAAATCACGAGAATAGAAAGCCGTGATGAGAGGAATGATGATGGCCGATGTCCAGTTTCGTGCTTCACAAGGGGCCTTAGCTCAGTTGGGAGAGCGCTTGCTTCGCATGTAAGAGGTCGTGGGTTCGAATCCCATAGGCTCCATCCATTGAATCATACAAGGCCGCAAAATGCTGGAGTTGAAGCATAAGCGGCTTTTTGCCGTTTCGGAAAGTTTATCGTGTCAGCCAAGGAGTTTTGCTTGGCGTAAGCCAATTTTTTTTACGTGGATTTCTCAAGACGTCGATGGCATTCCGCTGTTTTATGGATTATAATGGTTATAACGGTTATAATATTATTGCAAGGTACCTTATAAGGTGGTGACAAGGTTGGAAAGAAAGGTGACGAAGATCGGACGCAGTTATGGGGTTACGATACCGATCGAAATGTTGAGGGAACATGGTATTGAGCCTGGAGACTACGTGAACGTAAAGAGCGTAGACGGCATGATTTCCATCAGTAAAAGCCGAAAGGTCGATCTGCCTGAAGGCATCAGTCCCGACTTTTTTGAAGTATTGGAACGAAACACGAAGAAGCATCATGAAACCTTCCACGGGTTAAAGGATCGTTAGATGCGGTACTTGACTGTAAAAGAAGTTGAGGCGATCAACCAGTACATGATCTTCAAATATTCAGTAGGTGAGCAAGTTGGGGTTAAGGATCGTACACTGCTCGAATCCGCCGTTTTCCGTGCTCAGCAGTCGGCATATGGTCAAGCTGCGTATCCGAGTCTTGCAAGTCAAGCAGCAGCACTGTTCGAATCATTGGCGCAAAATCATGCTTTTCATAATGCCAACAAACGGACGGCGTTCGCTTCCCTTACACAATTTCTCTACTATAACGGCTATGACTTTGAAATGCCGACTCAAAAAGCGCAAGAAGACTTCACCGTCGATGTAGTCAACCATCAGGTCACCTTTGAACAAATTGTTGAAACGATTGAAACTTCTATTTTCCGAGTTTGAGGAAATACCGATCCGAATGTTGGGTCGGTGTTTTTGTTTATCGTGTCAGCCAAGGACGCCCTGCCGAATGATGACCCAATCCTCGAATGATCGGTCATTTGCTCGAATCAACCTTGTTTTCGCTCCAATGCATTCGGTTTTCGCTCCAATCAACACCGTTTTTGCTCCAATCAACACCATTTTCGCTCCAATCAACACCAAAATCTGTGGATCACTCATTTTCATAACATCAAACCGCTCAATGACGCGGGTGGAATCGCAAAAAATGAGCAAAAATAGCCGGCATACACGCAAATGAAGCGTACCCGGAAAGGAAATCGTGTCAACGAGGAGTCGAAATTACGTCAGTGACACGATAATGTCTTCTTCATGTTCAATGGCCGTCCCAAAAAAAATCCTTCCGCTCCCCATATCCGTCCGATTTATGTTATGCTGAATGTAGTATGTGAAATAAATCACAAAGTTCGTTGCCGTTCATGTGTTCGAAGTCTACTGTCTGTCTATGCGTAAGAAGGAAGTTGCCTGTTCATACGTAAAAAGTCTATTGCCGGTCTACACGCAGAAAGAAAATTGAGAGACTCGCGCAGGCTGAAAGTTTCTTCCGTCCGCCCGCAAGGGTACAATGAAGATGAAAGGGTGGTCCATATGGATTCAGTCCTGTACAGCCGGCTGTTAACTTCGCTGACGCTCGGCTTTCATATTATATTCGCGACGATCGGGGTCGGCGTTCCGCTCATGATTTGCATCGCTGAAGCGGTCGGGATTCGCAGGAAAGACAGCCAATACATTTTGCTTGCCCGCCGTTGGACGCGCGGGTTTGTCGTGACGGTTGCGGTCGGCGTCGTGACTGGAACGTGCATCGGCTTACAACTCTCGCTGCTTTGGCCGACGTTCATGCGAGTAGCAGGAAACGTGATCAGCCTGCCGCTGTTCATGGAGACGTTCGCCTTTTTCTTCGAAGCCATTTTCCTAGGCATGTATTTATACACGTGGGACCGTTTTGATAACCCGCTATACCATTGGCTGTTGTCGATCCCGGTTGTACTTGGATCGTCGGCCTCGGCGTTTTTCATTACGACCGTTAATGCATTCATGAATCAACCGCGCGGGGTGACCATTGAGAACGGCGTGATTACCGGGGTCGACCCGATCGAAGCGATGTTTAATCCGGCGACGCCGACCGAAGTCGGGCATGTGTTGGCTTCCGCGTATTTGACAGCGGCTTGCGTGCTTGCGGCGATTACAGCTTTCCTTCTGTTGAAGAAAGGTTTCAACCCGTATTACCAGAAAGCGTTGAAGCTGACGATGGGAGCGGTGTTCGTCTTTTCCGTGGCAACGATTGCCGTTGGGGATTTGGCGGGAAAATATCTTGCCGAATACCAGCCGGAGAAATTGGCGGCGGCCGAATGGCATTTTGAAACGCAGCGCGGCGCCGATTTGAAAGTCGGGGGCATTCTGACCGATGATCATGAAGTGAAATATGCGCTGACGATTCCGAACGGTCTCAGTTTTCTTGCCACCGACGACTTTAACGGAAAAGTGATCGGGCTCGACCAATATAAAGAAGCACTGACGCCGCCGCTATGGATTCATTATTTGTTCGATTTAATGGTGGCGATCGGCAGTTATTTGCTCGGGATATCGTTTTTGTTCGTATTCTTGGCCCGCTTCCACTGGTTCAAGCGGTTTCGCCGGCCGTTGTTATGGCTGATTGTCGCAGGCGGTCCGTTGTCGATGATCGCCATCGAGGCGGGTTGGATCTTTGCCGAAGTCGGACGGCAACCGTGGATTTTGTATCATCTCATGAAAACGGCGGCAGCGGCTACGAACGCGTCGGGGACAGGTTGGATGCTATTGTTGTTCGGACTGCTGTATGCTTTCTTAGGAACGATGTGCACGCTCGTTTTGCTTCGCATTTACCGGCACCATCCGCTGGAAACGGACTTGGAATCCGGCGTTGACGATTAACGAAAGGGGGAGGCGGCATGGCCGAATGGATCGGAATTACGGTATTATGGATGTTTTTGTACGGCTATTTGATTGTCGCTTCGATTGACTTCGGGGCCGGATTCTTTTCTTTCTATGAAAAATTGTCTCGCAAACCGCTGGTGATGAACCAATTGATCGGCCGCTACTTGTCGCCGGTGTGGGAAGTGACGAACGTGTTTTTCGTCTTTTTCTTCGTCGGCATCGTCGGTTTTTTCCCTGACACGGCCTATTATTACGGGACGGCGCTGCTCATTCCCGGCAGCCTTGCGCTCGTTTTGCTCGCGATTCGCGGTTCGTTTTACGCATTCAACCATTACGGGGCCAAAGACAGCCTCTTGTACTCTTTTATATACGGGGCGACCGGGTTGCTCATTCCGGCTGCGCTTTCGACGGCGATGACAATCTCCGAAGGCGGATACATCGTCGAAAAAGGCGGCCGCGTCGTATTTCTCGCCGGGCGGTTGCTGACGAGTTTTTATTCGTGGTCGGTCGTGCTGCTTGCGCTCGTCTCGGTCTTGTTCATCAGTGCGGCGTTTTTGACGTATTATGCGGCGAAGGCTGAGGACGAACCGGCGCGCCGGCTGCTCCGCCAATATACGTTGTTTTGGAGCTTGCCGACGATCCTTGCCAGCGTCCTTGTGTTTATCGCGATGGAACAGCACAATTTCACGCATTTTCAAAACATGCTCAATCAGAGTTACTGGTTTTTGCTGTCGCTGTTGTTTTTCTTGCTCGCCGTTTGGCTCATTTTCAGCGAACGGCACTATGGGACGGCATTTTTCTTCGTCATGCTGCAGTTTTTCTTCGCCTTTTTCGGTTATGGGGCGACACACTTGCCGTTCATTTTATATCCGTATATCAAACTGGACAGTGCATTGACGTTGCCGGCGATGAGCGAAGCGTTGATGATTGCGTTCGTGCTCGGGCTCGTGTTGCTCATTCCGTCGCTCGTGCTGCTCATGCGGTTGTTCGTCTTCGATGCGGAGTACGTGAAAGGGAAGAAAAAGTGACGGCGGCTCGGTGCGATTCATGGTTAGCCGAAACAGTTACACGCCGATCATATAGAAAAACAATCCGATAAAGGCATACAGCAACGAAGCGACGATCGCCGAATTGAGCCGCGGTTTGATGCGCTTGAAGCGGCGGGCGGATCCGGAAGATAATGAAGCCGTGCTGCTGCCGTCATTAACGACAAAACGACTGCTCTCGGAAATTACTAAAACGAGGGTCGGAAAAAGGAGTCCGGCGAGCGACATTAACGCAGTGAAACGGATAGGCAGCCGGTCTGCGGCAAATAGCGTGCATCCCGTTTCGATGACGAGCGTGCAAATGAACGGAACGAGTTTCTTCACGGATCGAACCTCCCTTTCCCGCAGGCGGCGGTGTGCCTTTCGGCCGGCGGATACATAAAACGACGGAATTCTCCTTATCCTATGGAAGAAACATTCTGCGATAAGGAGGGTGCCCAGTGGCGAACGACCAAGTGAAACAAAGCATTGAAAGAGCGCAGCAAGCGTGCCAGCAAGCGCGGGAAAACCGTGGACAGGCGGTCAACCAGCTGCAGGAAGCGGAGCAACAGTTGAGCCGGGCGCTGGAAGCGGCTGAGAACAACGTTGATGCCGCGTCGATCCAGCAAATCCAAGATGCGCAAAATGCGGTCGATCAAGCAAAGAACGCCGCACAACAGCCGGAGCAGAGCGATGAAGCCACCGCGCATTCGGTTGAAGAAGCGGTTCGCGCTTGTTCGCAAATTCAAGTTTAAGTCTGCCTTCGTCGGCGGATATGGTACGCCGGGCCTTCCTGATCGGAAGGCTTTTTCTTATGGGCGCTGGTTTTGTTTCGTTTGTCGTGCAGGTTGGGTTGCTTTGCGTCCGGAACCCGGTCGACGCCGTAATTGGCGCCGATATTGAGCTTCCCTTCCAGCGACTTGATGCCGAGTGCGCCGAAAGTGTTGTTATGTTCGAGCTGATCGACGTATACGTTTTCAACATTTACCGTTTCGATGATCGTTGTCGGTATGTGCGGGGGACCGGCGTCGGCGGATTGCAGTTTCTCGAGCTCTTTTTCCAGCCGGCGAATTTTTTCCTGCATCCGAACAACTTCTTTGTCATTTTTGATCATCTGTTTGAGTAATTTTTTAAAAAACATGGTTTCCCGCCATTTTCATAGGTTACTTGTACTTTATGACCGAGCGGTTCGGATCATGTTCGAGGAAGGAACTTCTCAATGGCGTTTTCCCGTTCGCGGGTCGATCTCGCGGCGATGAAAATCAACAATGTCGGCAAAGGGTGCACGGTGACATTTTCACAAAAAAAATTGACCGGGTCCCGGACGAGCGTCAAGCGATCGGAAGGTTTTGGCGAGGAGAACGGCGATGGATGTATGTTCATGAATCCGGCCGGTTCTGTGGAAGACGGCGACATCGTCGATGGCAGCGATGGACATTCCGGCCGTTAGTCGATGTTGATCGTGTGCCGCGGTGATGTGTCGGCCCGGCGAATGCGAATTTCGAGAATGCCGTCGCGGAAGACTGCGACGGTTTCGGTTTCATTGACGGGCTCAGGGAGCTGAACGGTGCGGTCGAAGGAGCCGGAAAGCCGTTCCGTTTGTACGGCGGAAGCTTCGCGGTGATACGTACTCCGGGCAACACCGCGGATGTTCAGCTGATTTCCAGATGCGGAAAGCTGCACGTCTTCCTTGGCGACTCCCGGAAGGTCGACGACGACGATCCATTCGTCCGGTTTCGCATACACATCGATGAGAGGAAGCTCAAGCGGCGGCAGCGGTGCTTCCATTTCCTTATCAGTAGAGTCCGGCCGCTTTCGCGTTTGTTTACCGCCGCGTTCGTCGGCATCAAAAATTTCCGACCAAAAGTCGGTGCCTTGAAATTGCCGCGCCGTATCAAGCCATTGCTTCAATTTATCAACGTCCATCAGTCTCGTCTCCTTTCCGCATCCTTGCACATGATCGCCGGAAAATGTTCATATAGTGAACCAACAAGGAGGGGTGGCATGGATACGCCTTCTGTTTCCATAAATATTTTTTTGTTTAAAATTAATTCGTTCGAAAATGCGTCGGCGGTCAATATCGGGGAAAATTATTTAGCCGACTGGACGAATTCGTCGAAAAAAAGTCAAGGGTTCGGGCAAAATTTCGGCGACGACAGCTGCTTCATGACGCGCAGCTCGGTCGACGACCGCGATTTGGTCGATTCGCCGCAATCGAATGTGACCGATTTTTGCGAACTTGACGGAGGGTTGCGATGAATTTTGCGCCGATGCAAGTGAACGTTCTCGGGTTTAAAGTGAACGTCATGGACCGGGAAGCGACGTTGAGTTTCGGACCGATTCAGAAACAAGGCATTTATTTATCGACGAAAAGAAACCAAGGCTTTGGCGAAGAAAACGGCGATTTGACCGTATTCAACATCCCGATTTCCTCGGTGAACGATCCGGATTTGATCGATTCCAATTCCGTGAAAAGAAGCGTGTTTTAAGCCGGCGTGAGCAGCAAACGCACGGATGGCTCCAAGTGTATTCGCAAATGCCCCCGGGTATGGGATAATAAGAACCACCAAATATTCCGGAAGAAAGAAGGGGTAGTGTGAATCCTTTTGCATTCAGCTGCATCATGCCGCACGGCGGGGAACTCGTTCCTGAACTGGCTGGAGAAGATCCGCAAAGAATGAAGGTGACGCGCGGCGCCATGGAGCGGCTCGGTCGGATGATGGAGGAGGGGCAACCCGATACGATCCTCGTTATTACGCCGCACGGAACGGGTGTCGACGGCCGGTTCGCGATCACCGACAGCGAACGGCTTGTCGGCGTTGTCGAGGAGAACGGCGCGCGCTATGAAATGGCGCGTACCGTCGATCGTGTGGCGGCGGCGGAGATCGTTGTTGAGGCGAAAAAGGCGAACTTGCCGGCGGCGTCCATCCATTTCGGCACGAGCGAAGGCGAGGGGTCGGTGCTGCCGCTGGACTGGGGAGCGATTGTGCCGCTGCGCTTCATGCCGGATGTGCCGGTGGTCGTCGTGACGCCGTCGAAGAAAACGGCGCCCGATGAGCTGATGCGATTCGGCGCGGTGCTGCGGAAGACGGCGGAGCAGGCGACGACGAAATTCGGCTTGATCGCGAGCTGCGACTGGTCGCATACGCACGATGAATCGGGGCCGTACGGGTTCAGTCCGCAAGCGAAGCGCGTGGACGAGGAAGTCGTGCGGCTCGTGAAGGCGAATCGGTTGGAAGCGATGAGGGAGCTGGACGGCGATGCGGTGGAGGAGGCGAAGCCGGACGGGTTGCGGCAGGCGCTCGTGCTTGCGGGGGCGATCCCGAAAGGGGAGCGGCGCGTGGATTTTTTGTCCTACGAAGTACCTACGTATTTCGGGATGATCTGTGCCGGATTTCGTTGAATCGCCCCAATTTTATAGGTAAATGGTCTCTGTTTTGCACAGAGGCCTTATTTTTTTGCAGAAAAGCTAAACAAATTGTATATAAATGTCGAAGTTAAGTATACATCCGTCGAAAAATTTACCAAATCGATAAACCGCGGGAGAGAGAAAGAGAAGGGCGGATGGGGCAAGAGGAGCGGGAAATTTGTTGATTTCTAAGTATTGGTTTTTGATCGGAGGAGAACGATGAAATACATGGGGAGGATCAGCGGACTTGCTTTTACCATTGCAAGTGCGGCTGTATTGTATTACTTGGAATGGCCATACAATTTTTTCAAGAGCGAAGGCGTGCTGACCGTCAATCTCTTGCTGACCGCCGGTTATTGTTATTTAGGTTGGTGGCTCGGGAAGAATTATGATAATGCGAGGTTTTATTCGCAAAAAGACGGGTTGACCGATATTTTCAACCGTCCTTATTTTATGAAAAAAGCATCACAAGCGCTTATCCGCGCCGAAAAGACGGAAGACGAAATTTCGTTCATCTTTCTTGATCTGGACCGTTTCAAAATCATCAACGATTCGTGGGGACATTTGACAGGGGATGAAATTATTCGCCGTGTGTCGAACCGAATACGGGGGTGTTTGCAGCCAGGGGATTTATTTGCTCGGTCGTCGGGCGATGAGTTTATCTTGATGCTGAATCGGTCTACGGTTGAACGAACGGAAAGCACGGTGCAAACGATTATTGAACGGGTCGGAGAACCGATGCTTTTGAACGGGCAGACGTTTCATGTGTCGGTGAGCGTCGGCATCAGCATGTATCCGCATGACGGAAGTTCATTGGAAGCGCTCATTAAATATACGGACACAGCTTTGTTCATGGCGAAAGAATCCGGTCCCGGGAAATATCATTTTTATACGAAAAATCTTGAATATTTGTTTCCGTCGAAAATGAGTCTCGAGAAAGAGTTGCGCGAAGCGGTTGACAAGGAAGAGTTCGTTCTTCATTACCAGCCGAAAATCAATTTGGACGATGGACGCATGATCGGGATGGAAGCGCTGATTCGGTGGGAAAATCCGAAATTGGGAACGATTCCACCGAGCCAGTTCATTCCGCTTTCTGAGGAACTTGATTTGATTATCCCGATCGGCGAATGGGTTTTGAAGACGGCTTGCCAGCAATGGAAGAAATGGAGATCGTTGGCGAACCAAGACTTGTCAATCTATGTGAACGTTTCACCACGGCAATTGTTGCAGCCGGATTTCGTTGGGACGGTGAAAACCGTATTGCAGGACTATGAAGTGGATCCCGACGCGCTCGTTTTTGAAATTACGGAAAACATTACGGTTTACAACAACCCGACGATCATGGAACGTTTGCAAGAATTGAAACAATTGAATGTCAAATTGGCGGTCGATGATTTTGGGACGGGTTATTCTTCGCTCAGTTATTTAACGCGGCTGCCGATCGACGTCTTGAAAATCGACAAATCGTTCATCGCCAACATACGCACGGCGCAAGACAGCTCGGCGATCATTAACGGCATTTCGGTGATGGCGCGACAGCTTGGATTGATGGTCGTTGCTGAGGGGATCGAAACGCAAAAGCAGCTCGCTTTCTTGAAAGGCCGCTGCAATTACGGACAAGGATTTTTGTTCAGCCGGCCGTTGCCGGCGCAACAAATGGAAGAAAAATTTTTCATGAGCTTTCAAGAAGGATAGTTGAAGCGGCCGTTGTACGGCCGCTTTGTTTGTGGGTCGCGTGTTGCCAATTTCCGTCGCTTTTCAATTCGAATGCCTTTTGCGATAATGAAAGCATCAGATGTAATTGAGGAGAATGACGGATGGACCTGTTTAAGGATCACGGTTTTCTATCGTTGTGGAATCCGATTCTTGCGGCATTGCTTTTAGGTGTCGCGATTTTCTATGCCCGTCGGCATGAACCCCGCCTGCGTGAGAAGCTTGCGTTTTTATCAGGTTTGTTGCTGATCTATCTCGTTTGCGGCAGTCCCTTTGCCGTAGTTGCGCAAGAACGATGGATGACGGCATTTCTTTTTCAACAGTCCGTGTTGTATCTCGTCGTTCCTCGGTTGTTGTTTGCCGGCGTTCCGCGACAATGGCTGCTGCCGTTACGGCAAAACAATTCTGTGAAGAGAACACTGCAAATCCTCACATACCCATGGCTGACGGCCATCGTGTTTAACCTCGGGTTTTCGATTTATCTTTTGCCGTCCGTTTTTTCTGCCGTCCACGGAAATGCTGCATTGACCGCGGTCGTTGAGGGATTTTTCTTCTTGTCCGCACTTTTGATGTGGTGGTCGATTTTGTCGCCGCTTCCTGAATTGAATCCGCTCAGCGAAATGCAGCGCATTTTTTATTTATTCATTACCGCGTTAATGCTGACGCCGATTGCGATGCTGATGTTGTTTTCGGATCAAGTGCTTTATCCGGCGTATGCGGGGTCGGCTTACTTGCCGGCGATTTATGACCAGCAATTGGCTGCCGGCGTATTGAAGGCGTTTCAATTGACGGTATACAGCATTGAAATTGTCTATCTCATAAACCATTGGATTCGAAACGAGCGGATCCGGGAGCAAGAGAAACACGGGAAACCGAAAGTTATTTCGTTTCGAAAAATTCGTTGAGACGGAGGGATATAATGGAACGCTTAAGTGAAAACGAAATCGCGCAACAGCTTTCTCGTTTGCAAGGGTGGAAACGGTTGGACGAGAAATTCATTCAAAAACGGTATCGGTTTAAAACGTTTCCGGACGGAGTCACGTTCGTGAACCGGATCGCAGCGCTTTCCGAAGAGGTCCAACATCATCCGTTCATAGCGATCGATTACAAAGTCGTCACGTTAAAATTATCCTCGTGGCACGCCGGCGGTTTGACCGATCTTGATTTTGAGTTGGCCGGGAAGTATGACGCCTTTTATAACGAATAAAACTTGTCGATTCAATCGGCAAGTTTTTTTTATTGCTTTCGGGGTTGGATTTATTTTATAATACGTACAAATAAATTTGCACGTTAAGGAATGGTTGCACATGGAGGATATTTATTTTATCGAAACGATCGAGCAGTTGAAAGTCATCAGTGAGCCGTTGCGCATCCAAATTTTATGGGAGCTGGATGAAGGACCGAAAACGGGGAAAATGGTGGCTGATGACTTGGAACTGCCGCCGTCAAAAGTTCGCTATCACATTAAAGAGCTTGAAAAAGCAGGACTCATTCAGCTGGTGAAAACGGAAGAGAAGAACGGGATTTTGCAAAAATTTTATCAGCCGGTTGCCAAGGAAATTTCCTTGGAGAAAATCATTCCGAAAGTGAACAAGCACGTAGAAGGTTACGAAAACCTGTTTCGTGAAAACGGGCTCGTTTTATTGGATAAAACGAAGTCCATCTTGCGTAAAATGGAAGGTTCGAACTTGAAGTTCGATTTCATGTGGTTTGAAGACGTTTGGTTGAATGAAGAAGAATTGTCCGAGTTGAAAGCGAAGATTAAAGACGTTTCCAACTATTTACGGGGTCATCGGACGAAGCGACAAGAGACTGAACGCTATCATATCAGCGCTCTCTCCTTTCCATATCCGGAGGCGGAAGAAGAATAGAATGAAGGTGACGTTATGACACAAACCGCATTAGCGAAAGCGGTGCCGAAAACGACGCTGTTTCGCGATAAACGTTTTCTCTTTTTATGGACGGCGACGATCTTTTCGGCTTTCAGCCGAACGATGTTCATGTTTTCCGAAGCCTGGTACATTGTTCGCATTCTTGACCTGCGCTCTTCGATCGCCTTCATTTTCATCGCGAGCTCAATTCCGACGATCTTTTTCATGTTGATCGGCGGCGTCGCTGCCGACCGCATCAGCCGTTCGAAGATCATGTTCTTATCAGAGGCGCTTCGCGCCGTTTTAATCGGGGCTCTCGCTGTTTTCTTAATCTCTTCGGATCTCATCGGTCTCTGGTTGTTTGTCGGCATCGCCCTTATTTTCGGCATCTTGAACGCGTTTTTCGGACCGGCCCGGGATTCGCTCATTCCATATATCGTAGAAGAAGAGCAGTTGACGCGTGCCAACTCGCTGATTCAAACGACGACGCAAATGGCTGCTGTATTCGGACCGGTTTTTGCTGGAGCGATCATTGTTTGGAAAGGGTATGCCGCCGTTTTTGCCTTTACCGCGCTGGCGCTGGCGATTGGGAGTCTTTTCGCATTGGCCGTGAAGGCACCAGTGAATGAACGAACAGAAGACGGAATGAAGCAGCTGCCGATGTGGCATTCGATTATGGAAGGTTGGCATGTCATACGCGGATCCGCTTTCTTAAAGGCAGAGTTTGCCATTTCCATTACTATTAATATGGTGTTCACCGGGCCAGTGATGGTAGGCCTGCCGTTGTTCGTTGACGAAGTACTTCACGGAACGACATTGGATTACAGCGGAATCGAGGGTTCACTATCATTTGGGATGGTGATCGGAGCCGTTGTCATGAGTATTGTGAATATAAAAAGAAAGCGCGGGTTGTTCGCGATGCTTGCCTTGGTTGGTTTGTCGCTGACGTATCTGGTTTTCAGCCTGTCCGGCTCGATTCCAGCGGCAATGGGCCTCCTGTTTATTCTCGGAGTATTCATGCAGTGTGTGAACATCCCGCTCATTTCGGCGATTCAAAGCATGGTAGAAAAGCGAATGATCGGGCGGATGATGAGTATGATGACGGTATCGGCGATAGGGCTGACACCTGTATCCTTTGCTTTGACCTCATTGTTGTTATCGTTGGGTTTAGCCGCCGACACGATCATGACCGCGAGCGCAATTCCGTTGGTCCTCCTCGTATTGTTCGTGTTTTGGAAAGTGCCTGCAATGCGCAAGATGGATTAGCATGAACGATCATTTTAATAAAAAAAGTTTGCTTTCCTGCCCAGGCTGTGGTAAATTAATTTCATTCTTATGCAAAGTCTGCGGCAGCACGACTTCCTGTCGCGGGCTTTTTTTGTGCGCAAAACGAAAGGGGGAGCTTCCGTGAGGTGGAAAGACTGGGATCGAAACTTGAAAATCCGCTTGATCAGCGAAGGCATCATGAATTTATTGTTTTGGACGTTCTTTCCATTCATGACGATCTATTTCGCCGATTCGTTCGGAAAGGAAATGTCCGGCGTTTTGTTGATTGTCTCGCAAATCATAAGCGTCTTCGTCGGCCTCACCGGGGGCTACTGCGCCGACCGATTCGGAAGGAAAAGAATGATGTTTTGGTCGGCGGCGGCCCAGCTCGTTTGTTTTTTGCTGTTCGCTTACGCGAACTCTCCGTGGCTGGATTCCGCCCTCCTCACGTTCATCAGCTTCTCTTTGCTCGGCCTGTGCGAAGCGATGTACTGGCCGGCCAGTCACGCCATGGTCGCTGATGTCGTTCCGGAAAAACATCGAAGCTCCGTTTTCGCTGTTTTTTATACGGCGATTAATATTACGGTTGTCGTCGGTCCAATCATCGGCGGCGTGTTCTTTTTTCATTACCGTTTCCCGCTTTTGATTGTATGCGCCGTCGTCAGCGCCGTATTGGCCGTCGTCATCAAGCTGTGGATTGCCGAAACCGCACCGCAACGGAAAGAAATGGCTCCGAAGACGCCGGAAAAGCAAAAGTGGTACCGATATTTGGCCGCTCAACTGCAGGATTACCGTGTAATCGTTAATGATAAAACGTTTCTTGTGTTCGTAATTGCTGGAATTCTCGTCGCCCAAACGTTTATGCAGCTCGATTTGTTGATGGCGGTATACTCGACGGAAAATGTACGTGAACAAACGGTTTTCGCCTTCGGCAACTGGGATTGGACCGTTGATGGCACGAAGGCATTCAGTTGGCTCGTCGCCGAGAACGGGTTTCTCGTCTCCATCTTTACCGTGGCTATGTCCAAATGGATGAGCCGGTATAAGGAGCGTAATGTTTTTGTATCTTCCTCGTTGCTGTACGGATTGGCGATTTTATTATTTGGCCTCACAGTAAATATTTGGGGGTTGATTGGCATTATGGCGATGTTCACGGCCGCCGAATTGATGACCGTCGGCATTCAGGAAAGTTTTGTTTCCAAGTTAGCGCCTGAACATATGCGCGGCCAATATTTCGCTGCTTCCAGCCTTCGGTTCACGATCGGCCGCAGCATTGCTCCGATCTCGATTCCGATGACGGTCTGGTTCGGGTATTCGTGGACGTTTGCTTTGCTTTGTCTGTTGGCGGTTTGCAGTGCCGTCTTATATTATTTCATGTTCAACAGCCTCGAATCGAAAAAAACCGCGGCCCAACAAAAGACCGCTGTGCTTCGATGAAAACATCCCCGTTCCACGGGGATGTTTTCATGAGGATTATATATACAGTTTCGCCTTGCTCGGTCTGGCTGCATGCGCTCTTTGAAAGCTGCCGAGTGAGCGTTCCTGGTGATTTTTTTCGCGGGAGGCCCGTCGGTTCAACTCTTGAAACGCTTGGAACATGTGTCTCATTTCTTTGTCGCTAAATTTCCCGCTCGCATGCAGGCAGCAAAGCATCGCAAAAGCAATCGGCGTCGTGTCGACATATACGGAAACGTCGGCATTCCCGCTCTCGTTTACGAGCGCTTTGGTTAACTGGTTAACCGGTTCCATCGTCGACCTCCTTTCTTGATGGATGTATCACCATTCGTTGCTATGTCATAGAGTAGAATAAGGCCGCCCCCCTAAGGGCAGGCAGCCTTTTGTTCATCCTGAGGCAATTAATCTTCCTCGAACTCACTGCGCTGACGTTGACGCTGGCGTTGTCTTACGATCGCTCTCGCAACCGCATCGGCATCCGCCTCGGTCTTGACTTTTACGCGAGAGTTGCCGCTGTTGATGACTTTCGCAACATTGCGGGCATTCCGACGACGGCGTCGACGTCGCTCACGATGATCATGGTCGTGATCATCATCGAACTCGTTGAACTCGTCGAACTCATTGAACTCATCGAACCAATCTCCACTCATGAAGTAGCACCTCCTTAGCAGGTTTACTTTATGTTATTGTGAATTCCGTTCAGTGAATCGACGCTTGTCTCCGTTTCTCCGAAAAAAGGCCGCTTTCACGAAAAAACACTCCCCTTCCTTACGGAACGGGAGTGTTGTCTTTCTGCAGGACGTAGCCGCCTTGCGGACGGCCGGAAAGCAGTTCCGATGCCGGTCCCAATTTCTTTTTCAGTCGATGGATCGCCTTGCGAACACTGTTGTTTTCGATGGCTCCATGCCAAATCCTTTCGGCGATCTCCGCCGTTTGCAAGGGTTCGCCGCGATGCTTGACGAACAGCCGCATTAATTGGATTTCATGTTTGGATAGAGCGTTTGGACGGTCTGGCCGGCCGACCCAATGTGCCTTCGGGTCGAAATAAATGCCGTATCCGAGGCAAACGGCTTCATCGCTTCGAGATTCGCTATCGGCTGCTGTCCGGTTTTCGAACGGGAACGCGTTATGATCTTGGAAGTAAATGAGTTCTTTCGAGAGTTCCATAACGAGTTGCCATCTTTCATGTTGGCTGAAATGGGCAATCGCTTTTTGGTAAGTTTCGTGGGCGTGGTCGCGTGCTGCGAATTTCGCTTCCAGCACTTTGAACCGATGAAAGTAGTCGTTCGATGGATCGTTTGCTTTACGTAACCCTTCGGCTAACAGGGCCTTCCCTTTATCCGCTTCATTCAGCAGAAAATACGTCTCGCATAGTT
>DASSOY010000033.1 GCA_035700025.1 Bacillales bacterium
TCCGCGTTTTGCACGCGCGCGAGCACCGGCAGCGCAATATCTTCGCCAAACCGCACTTCTCCGTTCTCGATCTTCATCCGCTTCGCTCCCCTTTCACTGTGACGAGACATTCTGCTTGCTGCCCGTATCGCACATCGCCGATTGTCACATCAGCCGCGAGCCGCGCCCGCCGCACCGGCTCCGGCGGCGCCGTCACCGTAAAGGCGAACGCGGCGCGCTCTTTCGGCGCCACTTCGCCTTGCTTCTCCGTCTCTCCGACAACGCACCATCCGTCCGGAACGACCGCCGTCACCTTTATCGTCCGTACACCTACCGATGGATTTTTCACATCGACGGTAAACGTGAATTCTTCGCCCGGCGCAACTTCCTTCTGGTACGGCCTGATGTACGCGGCTGAACCGTCGCCGCGAAATTCGACGACATCCTCGGGCAGCAGGTCACGGTGAATCGCTTCCAGCTCAGCACCATCGGAGACGAGCTTCGCGAACATTTCCGCGTCCGTCCAAAGCGGCTCGCAATGGCCGGCGATGAGCAAATCCGGCCGCAGTCGCTCGTACAGATCGGCGCTGTCGCGGTAATCCCAAACCCGGAAACCGTTTTTATACACATAATTCGTATCCGTATCTTGATATTGATCGCCGATGGCGAGCACGCGCTTGCCGTCAACCTCGAAATCGATCGCCACCGCATACAACGTATGCCCCGATTGTTCGTACAACGTAAATTCATATTCTTCCCAAGCGATTTTATGCGCGAGCGGCAGCTGGCGGTCGACCGGAATCGCATCATACCAAATACAGGGCAAATCGTAGTCATCCGGATGTTCAAGAATATCGGCGAAGTTTTCCGCCGCCCACACCTCGGTGCCTTCGACGTCGCGCAGCAAATTGAAGCCGGCGACGTGGTCGTCATGAAAATGCGTCGGCAGCGCGACGTCAATTTTATGAACGCCGTACTGTTGCTTCAGCTTTTCGAGGGTGTATAGCCACGGCCGCCGCGACGCACGGTCCGCCCCCGCTGCCAACCCGGCGTTGAAGTCATACCCGTAATCGATCACGAGCGCTTTGCCGCTTTCCGATAATACGACATACGAATTCGCCCAGCACGTTCGATTGCGCAGCAAGTGACGCGTAATCGGGACGTACGGCTTCTCGCGCTTCGCGAGCAACTCCCGCGACTGGCCGCGGAACGCCATCAGGCGTTCGAGCCGCTCGAGCAGCAAATCGATCGCCTTGGCCGGCTGATCGATC
Source organism: Bacillales bacterium (assembly GCA_035700025.1). Lineage (NCBI taxonomy): Bacteria > Bacillati > Bacillota > Bacilli > Caryophanales > Caryophanales bacterium. The sequence continues at coordinate 1,251 of DASSOY010000033.1, forward strand.
ACTTCCCCGTGGGACGGCAGCAAGTACGCCAATTTTATTTCTCGTAAACGCAGCAGCGACAGCATACTGTACGACACGCCTTCTGCGCCGTTGTACGTCCATTGCGTCGCCGCCAAGCTTTGCAATTTTCCCGGCCCGTAAATAAGATCTCCGCAGAAAGCTATTTGTTTGCCGTCAACTTTCGTCAGCAAACTCACGGAACCGATCGTATGTCCCGGCGTCGGTTCAACTTTCATCGTATAGCCGCAAAACTCATATTCACCGTAATCTTTCAACGTTCCTGCCGCCGGAATTGACGCCAAAGACGAAAATCGGTCGGACCGCATGTTGTAGTTGTTGTAAATTTCCCGCGCTTGCCAATGATTGTCCGCGTTTTCGATCAAATCGCGCTCCGTATGGGGAACCCATACGTTTAGGCCGGCGGCCGCCGGCGCCGCTAACCCTTGCAACTGATCGCGGTGATGATGGGTGATTAAGACGTCGGTCACTTTGCGGACGCCGATTTCATGCATATGGTCCATGACGCTGCCGCTGCCAAAATCAACAAGAACGGCTTTTTCTCCGTTTTTCAATACGTACACGTGACACGTATCTTCATAGACGTATACGTTTTCGAAAAGCTGTCTCATGGTCTAGTCTCTCTCCTTTCTCTCGTACCCTCAAACCTTTCCGTATTCGCAGCCGGACAAGCTTGACATACTCGCGCAGCATCGACTCAACTAAAACGTGCGTCGGTATCCCGACGCACGCACGAAACAACAATCGGAAATTTCCGGGAGTGCCCATCGTGGTTACTTTATTTTTATTTCTGGATACGACTCTTTTACTTTTGCTTTCAGTTGGTCGAACGCCCAATCATTCGACTTCTTTTTGTTCAACATATCGGTGACAATCTTGCCGAACATGCTGTTGATGTCTTCACGATATAGACCGGCCGGTTCCGCCGGGATGCTCATCGAAATGTCGTAGTACATTTTCAAAACTTTTTGATCGCCGAACATCGGCGGTGAATAACTTTCCATATTTTCTTTGTAAACCGCGACGTCTGAAGGCATGTTGCCCGTATGTTTCAAATTGTACGTCTGCCATTCTTTGCTTGCGTCAAATTTGACGAACTCGTATGCGAGCTGTTTGTTCGGTGTTTTCGAATAGATGGCGCGGTACGTGCCGCCTTCGTACGATCCGACCGGCGCTTTCGCAACGCCGAACTGTCCTTCCGCTTTGCCGTTGTCCGTATCAATCATGAAAGTCGCCCATGACGGAAGACCATACATGATCGCGGGCGCGTTCGGGTCATAGTTGTTCAACGCCGAACCCCATCCCGGCGAGAAGCCGGCCAATTTCGCGCCGAGATTGTTTGAGCGAATCGTCCGCATGACGTTCAATACTTTGTTCCATCCCGGGTCAATCGAAAACTCTTTTTCGTCGTTCACCCACGGATGCATTTGATATTTTTCCAGCGCGAACACGCTGTCCGAGGAATCAAGCAAATGGACTTTTCCGCCGCTTTTTTGCTTGACTTGTTTCGCCAGTTCGATCACTCCGTCCCAACTGTCGACCATCTTCGAAATTTTGTCGGGATCATCCGTGCCGATCCATTTTTTCGCCGCTTTTCGATGGTACCAAAACCCCGTTGGCGAAGAAGAGTCGGCTACGGCGCGCACGTTCCCTTCCTTGTCTTTGCCGAGAGCAGCGACGTACGGAACCATTTTATCGACGAGTTCGTCCGCTCCCATTTCCGACAAATTCGCTACGTACGGCGTATTGATGAAATAACTGATGTACGCCCTTTCAAGATCGAAAACGTCAGGGACGTTTGTTTTCGTTTGCAACGCCGTTTGCAATTTCGTTTTGTATTGGTCGCCGGGAAACACTTTGACTTTCACATCCACGTTCGGATGCGATTTTTCGAATTGTTTTGCGAGCAGTTTGACTTGCCCGAAATACGTCCAGACAACGAGTGTTTGCTTTTCTTTTTTTCCACTGGTTTTTGAAGCTGCGCCTTCATCGGTAGTTGATGAATTCGAACACGCGGTTGCAACGAGTGATACCGCCAACAAAACAATCAGAAGCACCATCGATTTTCTTTTCAATCCTCTCACCCTTCGTTAGTGAATTTTTCCGAGACTACACGATTCGACCGACTGACGTTCATTCTTTCAAAGCTCCTGCTGACACGCCGCTCATAATTTTCCTTGACAAAAACGCGAACAAGATCATGATCGGAACGACGGAAATGACAATGCCGACATACTGTGCGCCGTAATCAGTCCCGAATTTTCCCCGGGTCATGGCAATCATGACCGGAAGCGGCTGCAAATTGTTGTCAAACAACGTGATGACCGGCATGAGAAAACTGTTCCATTGGGCGATAAAGGCAAAAATGCCGAAGGTGGCCAGCGCCGGCGTCATCAACGGAAGAACGAGGCGGTGAAACGCTTTCCATTCCCCGCATCCGTCCATGCGTGCAGATTCCAGTATTTCGTCGGACACCGCGGAATCGCAGTTTTGTTTTAAAAAAAAGGTTCCGAATGCATTGGCGATCCCCGGAAGAATTAACGGCCAATACGTGTTAAGCATGTTGAAATTGCCCATTAAGCGAAAAAAACCGATAATGCTGATCTCCCCGGGTATCATCATCGTGGCGAGAATGAACCCGAACAATAGATTGGAATATTTAAACTTATACTTTGAAAAACCGAACGCTGTAAGCGCTGAAAAATAAAGCGTAAGCACGGTAGAGCTGACCGTAATGATTATGCTGTTTAAAAACCCGCGCCAAATGTTGACTGTTCCGATCAACCGTTTGTAATTCTCAATGAACTGGTCACCCGGCAACAGCAAAAACTCGGTCGATATGTCGGTGTTTGAATGGGTTGAAGAAATGATCATGCTGTAAAAAGGCAGCAAGCAGATCAACCCAACGAAAATCAAAATCAAGTAGACGATCCCCCGCCAAACGAGCCTTTTCATCCGTTCCGCACGGTTCAGCTCATAAATGTTTGGCGTTTGCAGTCGTGAAACCGGTTTCATTTCATCCCTCCTTTATCCCCGGCTGCGTTTTCTTTCGATCACTCGAGACTTTCAACGAGAACAACGACAGAACCAAGATAATCACGAAAATTCCATAAGAAACGGCTGAACCGTATCCATATTGAAAACGCTTAAACGCGGTTTCATATAAATACACCATCATCGTTTGCGTCGAGTTCCCGGAGCTGTTTCCAGCGACGAGCGGCACTTCGAAGATTTGCATGCCGCCGATGATGGAAGTGATGACGGTGAATAAAATGACCGGCTTCAACAGCGGCAACACGATTCTTACCGCCACTTGAAATTTGTTAGCGCCGTCGATTTCCGCCGCTTCGTACAACGTGTCGGGAATCGATTGCAAGCCGGCGGTGTAAATCAACATGTTGAAGCCGAACCATTGCCAGCACATGATGGAAGCCACGATCACTTGCGCCAGGAACGGATGGGAAAACCAGTTGACCGGCTGGTCAATCAAGTGCAAAGCCACGAGCAGCTTGTTGAAACTGCCCGTCTGCCAATCGAACATGAGGCTCGCCAACACCCCGATCGTGATCGGGGTCACGATGTTCGGAAAATAAAAAACGGCACGAAACAAATGACGGCCTCTTATAAATTTTTCATTCAAGATCAAAGCGAGTACGAGGGCGATAATCAGCTCCGGCACGATCGAGATGATCCAAATGATGAACGTGTTAGCAATTGATTGGTAAAAATACGGATTGTGTACGAGACGGACATAGTTTTCAAGTCCGGTAAACACCGGATCAGAAAATCCGTCCCAATGCGTGAAGCTCATGTAAAAGGAATACAGAATTGGATACAGGCTGAAGATTATGAAAATTACGAAGTAAGGGGCTATGAACAAATAACCGAAGCGCGACTTTTTTCGATTCACCGTATCGCTCCCTTGTTGTTATTTTGGGAACGTTCCCAAAATGAGTTGTACGGTCATTATACATCAGTGCAGGCAGATGTCAACACTATTTTTTCCAATTCGAATCGATCGTACAGAGACCTACGACATCCGCAAACACGAGTTGCGAATTACCAAACGGGGGTTCAACAGATGGCGCTTCCCGGGTTCGTCTTTTTTATCATCGATTTGTTCAAACAACACTTCCGCCGCCTTCATCCCGATTTCCGTGAATGGCTGTTTCACCGTCGTCAACGAAGGATAAAACCATTTCGATAACGGAATGTCGTCAAACCCGACAATCGAGAAGTCTTTCGGAATCCTGTACCCTTCTTCATGGGCGGCACCGATTGCTCCAAGCGCGGATTCGTCGTTCGACGCGACGACTGCGGAAAAGCCTCCCGATTTGATAAGCTTTTTCATCGCTTTATAGCCGCCTTCGTTCGACCAGTCTGAGCCGACTACCCAATTTCGGTTCACTTGCAATCCATTTTCGCTCAACGCGTCGAAAAATCCGTTCGCCCGCTGCTCCGTCGCCCCTGCGTTCCGAGGACCGGAAATGTAAGCGAAATCCCGATGTCCGATTCGATGCAAATAATGAACGAGTTCCCTTACTCCGCTGTAATTGTCGACATCGACCGAACAGATTTCTTCGACATCGGCATCATCCCCGATCAAAACGATCGGGTCCATCATTTCAGCCATCGCTTTTACATGAGCTGCCGACCGTTTTCGGAAACTCAAAAAAATCAGTCCGTCCGCCAACTCTTCGTACAGGAGATTCAAAAAATCGGTTTCCTTCTCGCGATGCGTGCTCCATGTATAAAAGACACAATCGTATCCGTGCCGTTCGGCGACAATCCGAATGCCCTTTAAGATTCCCGAATAAAAACGGTTGGCGATGTCATCGACGACGATGCCGAGCACTTGCGTGCGGTCCATCACAAGCCGGCGCGCATTCATGTTCGGGTGGTAGTTCAGCTGTTTGATCGCCTTTTTCAACGCTTCTTCCGTTTGTTTTTTCACCCGCTGCCCGTTCAAATAACGGGACACCGTGCTTTTTGATGTATTGGCCAATTTCGCGACATCTTTAATCGTTGCAGCCATCCTTGTCGATCCTTTCGTCGATCTTTTTAATGGGAACGTTCCAAAATAACAGCATCGTTTCGGGCACTCTCCCGTGCTGCCTGTCCTTCATTTAGAGGCCATGTCCTCGTTGGGTGCAAAGATTTCCACTTCCCGCCAGCGGCCGTAACGAAAATAACAAGCGGCGATCATGCTGCTCATGACGAAACTCGTTCCGATTCCATAAGCGATCCCGACTGCGCCCATCCAATGGGAAAACAGCGCAGACAACGGAAAACGCAAAATCCAAAAGGAGATTAAATTTAATAGTAACACACTGACCATCGCTCCCGCGCCTCTGACGATGCCGTTTAAAACAAAATTGATGCCAAGAAACGGATAAAAAAACACAACAGCGCGCAAGTAGTCGGCACCGAAATTAATCGTCGCCGCGTCGTCGACAAATAGGCCGACCAGGGGCTTCGCCAGCCCAAAGACGAATGCGGAAACGGTCAACGAGGCGGCAAACATGACAAGCAGTCCGTCGTTGCGCAATTTTCTCACCCGATCCCAACGGCCGGCGCCGATGTTTTGGCCGGCCATGCTGTTCATCGCCGTGCTCAGCGTCATCAACACCATCATGACCAGCCGGCTGATCCGTTGCGATGCACCGTATCCGGCGAGCACGGTCGGCCCAAACGCGGCAGCAACCCCGACGATCGCCGCCGAACCGGCAGAGATCGAAACCATCTGCAATCCGCCGGGAATGCCGAGCTTGAAAATGGCCCGCAGGAACTTTCGCTCAGGCAGGTGCGGCACCGTAAACGGAACGCGCCGGCCGTTGAGGCAATGCGCCAAGCCGCAGCCGAAGGCGATGCCTTGCGAGAGCACGGTGGCCAGCGCAGCGCCCGCGATCCCGAGGTTTGCAACCGAGATGAAGAGCGGGTCGAACGCGGCATTCAGGACGACGGCGAGGACAACGAAGCGCACCGGAGTTTTGCTGTCGCCGAGCGACCGCAAAACGGTGCTGATGAAGTTGTAGCCGAACAGGAACGGAATGCCGAGAAACGTGAGTTGCAAATAGCTCTCCGCGAGCGGGGTGACCGCGGGAGGAGAGCCGAGCCAAGAGAGCAGCGGGCGAACGAAAGTGAAGCCGGCGGCGGCGAGTAAGAGCGACAGCCCGCCGAGGACGACGACGAAGGCGTTGAGCGATTCGCGGAGGCGGGCGGTGTCGTTCGAGCCTTTTTGTTGAGACAGAATCGTGAGCGAAGCGCGATTCATGCCGATGATGAACGAGAGGACGGTGAAGGTGAGCGTTGCCGAGAGGGCGACGGCGGCGAGTGCGGCGGCGCCGAGAAGGTTGCCGACCCAAAGGCTGTCGATGATTTGATAGGAAGCCTGCAACAAATTGGCGAGAAAGATCGGGCCGGAAAACAAAAGCATTTTCTTCAGCAACGGTCCTTCGGTAAAATCGTGCTTCGTCTGGGTCATGAAGGCATCAGACCAATTCGAAAGTTTCCGTCACTTCGATGCTGTCGATGACCGACTGCACCATCGAACAATTCTTCTTTGCGACCTCCAGCGATTTTTTGATCTTCGCATCGTCAAGACCGTCACCTTTGATCAAGAAGTGAATGTGTATTTTTTCCACGCGGTCGGCTTTGTCAGGATTTCTCGTCACGTCCGCCCGGATGGTAATATCGTCATAAGCAATCCTTTTCTTGCGCAAAACTTTTTGCAAAACCGTTCCACTGCATACCGCCAGCGACGATACGAGCAATTGAAACGGGCGATAACCGAGTTGTTCGTCGGCGGAGACGGAAAGCGTGCCGTAACCGAGTTCCGCACGGAAACTCTCGCCGTTCATTTGAAATTCCATCAGACCCACTCCTTTCGAACTAATCTCATCTTATCACCGCCCATGGCATGCGAAAAGCATTTTGTCCCGTGGGAAGTCGGGTTTGCCGAGTGCTCATAAGGGTACATTAGTAACGCAGATGTTTTGACTCATGGACGGCGTTGTTTTACTATAATGATAATGATAATTACTTAATAATTATTTTAATAAAAAAGGAGTGGGTGACGCAGATGAAATTAAGGGAAGAAATGCCTGAACTGAAAGGCGAAGCCGCTTGGTTGAACGGTCAAGTGACGAAAGAAGAACTCGTCGGAGAGAAACCGACATTGATCCATTTTTGGTCAATCAGCTGCCATCTATGCAAAGAAGCGATGCCGAAAGTGAACGAGTTTCGCGATGAATACAAAGACCGCTTGAATGTCGTTGCCGTTCACATGCCTCGTTCACCGAAGGAACTCGACGTCGACGAAATCAAGGAAGTCGCCGATGAACACGGACTCACCCAACCTATATTCGTCGACAATGACCATAAATTGACGGACGCGTTCCAAAACGAATATGTTCCCGCTTACTACGTGTTCGATGCCGAAGGCCAATTGCGTCATTTCCAAGCCGGCGAAGGCGGAATGAAAATGTTGACGAAACGCGTCAACCGCGTGCTTGAGAAACAAAACAAAGAATGAGAAACGGAAGGGACGCCCTTCCGTTTTTACTTTTTCAGCAAGCGCACAACGATTATAACGTGCATCACGAGCGCCCAGCCGATGATCGCACCGACGACGTTCAGCAAGATATCATCAATGTCGAAAATGCGTTTGGCGTACGCGTATTGCAACGATTCGATCGTGAAGCTGGAAACGACCGCCACGAAAAACAACAAGAAAAAATTCCGGCATTTTCGAAACAAAATCGGCAAAAGCAGCCCTTGCGGCAAAAACAAGAGAATGTTGCCGTATACGTTTTTAATGAAAAGCCAGTAACTCCCGCTGTGAAGCATCAGCTCGATGCTGTCGAAAAGCTGCAAATTCACGGAACGGCCGTACGTATAATAATTATGAGTAAACAACGTCACATAAAGAAGAATGACGACATAGGTAAACCAACAAAGAAAAACGAATCTTTTGACCCTCATATCCATAAATGCCTGATTCTCCAGTTGCATGTTTTCACCTCGAAAGGACAGTGGTTTTATTTTAACAAAAAAAAAGACGAGCTTCACCGTCCTCCGTTCCCCCGAAAACCGAAAAACCGAATGCCCCGGCGCATACGGAAAAGATTTTACAGTTTCCTAACAAAAAAAAGAAAGCTATCCTTCACTTGAACTTTGCAAGGATAACAGTTTTTCCGTCCATTTTATGACTTCAATTTCCGTCCCAACCCCGACTTCGGAATGAATATCAAATTCATCCATCAGCCTCTTCACGCCGGGCAATCCAGCGCCTAAGCCTCCAGACGTCGTGTAGCCGTCCTGCAGCACCTTTCGAATGTTCTTTATTCCGGGTCCGTGATCTCTGGCTAGAATTTTCAATCCGTTTCTGTCGATCTCTTCAACCGGCTGTATACAAATTTCCCCGCCCGAGGCATAGAGCAATATGTTCCTTGCCAATTCCGACACAGTAGTCGTAAGACGCACTTGATCGACTTCGCCGAAACCGAGTTTTTTCGAGATCTCTCTCCCCACTTTCCGAGCGATGACAATGTCTTTTTCGTCCCTCACTTGTATACAGGATTGGGTTTCTTGCATCCGCAATCCCTCCAATTCCTGTTGTAAGTCTTTCCTGCACGCAGCACGATTGGAACGGAACAATTCCCTTATTCGGTCGATTTTGATAATATCTTTATTATAAAGGAAAGATAAACACATTTAAAGAAGGCACTTTTTCGGTACTTAGTTACCGAAAAGTAACAAATTGGGGGAATGAACGATGGAGCATCCGTTAAAAATTACGCTCGACGTCGTCTGTGGAAAGTGGAAAGCTTTAATTCTTTGGCATCTACAAGACAAGACCCTACGTTTCGGAGAGCTCAGCAAAGCGATGCCGGATGTCAGCAGAAAGATGCTCACCCAGCAATTGCGTGAACTTGAAGATGACGGTTTGATTCATCGAGAGGCATACCGGGAAGTTCCGCCTCGCGTGGAATATTCCCTCACCACTTACGGCAGGGATTTAAAGCCGACGCTGGAAATGATGTATACATGGGGCGTCAATCATCTTGACGTCTTGAGCGAAGCCGAAAGCACAAGCTAACCTCTTAAATGATATAAGACAGAAGATAGATCCCTAATCCGATAATCACTCCGCCGCCGGCAACGGACAGAAACTCGATGCCATCCATCGTCGTTAGCTGTTCTTCCGTCGTCTGGCGGCTTGTCCTTTTTTTCAACGGGTTTACCCGTGCCTCTCTTTCCGAATCCAACCATGATATCGTTGCATGCACTTTTTCCATCTGCCATCTCTCCTTTGCTGTCTATACTATGATTGTTCCCGAAACTTTATGCGCACAAACCTAAAAGGATCAAAAATGCACTAAAGAAATTTCGTTATCGCCTTTCGGCATGTCTCGCATGCCTTCCCCTGTATGTTGAATCACGCCTCTTTTCCTGCTGCGCACAGGAAAATGCGCCCGGAATAAGGCGCATCCTATCGAAATTCTCCGGTCCGAATAATGTTTTTGCAGCGGTGCAATGTAGAGGTTGTCCCAAAAATCTTAGCTTTTGGAGCAACCTCTGTTGACGGTAAGTAAATAACAATAATCTCCATTTATTTTTTCTAACGAACATTTAATCACCTTAGCACCGCTTTTTCGACCGATTTTTGATCTAACGAACATTTTCAGTGCTTAGCCCCCGATTCGCCGTCTTTTGGATCGGTCTGGAGCTTCTAAGGGTCTCTAATGTTCGTTACATTTGTCAACTGCTCATTTTTCACCGCTAAGGCTCTTTCATGTTCGTTAGAATCAGTGATGCCGTAAGGCTGACTTACGCCGAAAATTTCCGAATGATGCTGTTTCTGCCTGCCCCGCTTAGCGCGATAGTGCCATATGATGAGTCGGCCTTCCAAGTGTAGTCTAGTACCATTTGATGGCATTTTTGATCGGCGGGAGATCCTCTCCCCTTGTTCGAACCATTTCTTGATGTTCGACTTCGCAAACGATTTCGACTGTTCATACGTAATTTTTCCTGGCAGCGGTTGATCCTCGATCTTCGCTTCCGGCCCTTTTGTCCGCCGCACTATTTTCAGTACCGGCACCGTCACATTACCTACGTCTACCAACACCACCGCATCCTCTTCCGTTTTTTTTGTGTTTCCCACAAGCGCAAAACTTAAACGCGCAGCGTTGTTTGAAAAAGAGCCCGTCGGGAAAAGGAAGTAACAAAGTGAAAGGGGCGCTGCCGGTGGGACACCACAATCGAAAATGCGATCATCAAGGCGGCCGAACAATCGGCCGCCGATGAGGAGGGACGTTGATATGAAAGCCTTGGACGAAGCTTATTTGGAAGACGCGATTGAAGAGTGCCGGCTCTTTGCCGCGAACGGGGAAGTGTTGAGCAATCTTCCCGGACTTAACCAAACGAATCAAAATCATTTGGGAGCCACGATCATCAAGTTGGACGGCGAGACTGTGTCGGCAGGCGATTGTCACGATACAATCACACTGCAAAGCTGTTCGAAAATCATCAGTCTCCTGCTCGCCTTGAATGATTACGGCAAAGAGCGTGTGTTTCAAACGGTCGGCATGGAGCCGATGCAAGACTTTTTCAATTCGATCAGCCATTTGGAAATGTATGAGGATCAAAAGCCGATGAATCCAATGATCAATGCCGGCGCGATCGCAGTCGCTTCCTTGATCAAAGGCAAGTCCGTCGAGGATCGGCTCGAAAGAATCATCGAGTTGTTAAAGAAAATTACCGATAAAGAAGAAATCGTCATGAATAAAGAAGTGTATGAGGCAGAAAAACAGAGCGGCAGCCGCAACCGGGCGCTCGCCTATTTTATGAAAAGTACCGGAACGCTCGTAACGAACGTCGAAGAGGCGCTCGACCTGTATTTTCGTTTCAATGCAATCGAAGTCGACTGTTATGACCTTGCAAAAATTGCCTTGTTTTTCGCCAGAGGCGGTGTGTTGCCGAACAGCGACGAAAAAATCATTTCTGCCCGCCATTTGCGAACGATCGAAGCAATCATGATGACTTCCGGCATGTATAATGAATCCGGACGCTTTGCGGTGGAAGCCGGTTTCCCGTGCAAAAGCGGCGTCTCGGGAGGAATCGTCGGAGTCGTCCCGAACCGGATGGGGATTGGCGTTATCGGACCGGCAATTGACAAAAAAGGCAACAGTACGGCCGGCGGCGCTTTGATTCGCAAGCTTTCCCTCGATTTCAAATTAAATCTGTTCGAAATCGACCATCTCTCGTAAAAGAAAGCTGACGCTCATTCGAGCATCAGCTTGAAAACAATGGGAATCGCTCCATTCGCTATAAGCGGGTGCAATCGTACTTTTTCTCTCCCGCTACCCACGTTTCCTCCACTTGAACGTCTTTCAAACGAAAGGCGTCTACTTCTTCCGGATGATCGGAAAGCAAAAGAAAGTCGGCATCATAACCTTCCACAATTTTGCCGCGGTTGTTCTCTTGAAATGCTAAATAGGGCGGCGTCTCCGTATACGCCCGGAAGATGGCGTCCAGCGGCAGTTTCTCCGTCGGCATCCAACCGCCTTCAGGATTTCCGTTCTCATCGGTCCGGTTGACAGCCGCGAAAATGCCCATAAACGGATTAAGCGGGCTGATCGGGCAGTCCGATGAACCGGTGAACGGGATCGCTTCTCGATAAACGGTCCCCCACGAATCGCAATAACGCGCCCGATCCTCGCCGCTCCACTTCGCTTTTTTATCATATTCGCCCATGAGGAAGCCAGGCTGAATTTCGCAATACGGCTTGATTTTTTTCAACCGTTCGATCAAATCCGGTTCCAACTGCTGAATATGAATGATTCGATGCCGCATGCGTTCGGCACCGACCTTCTCGATGGCATTCAGCGCTTGTTCAACAGCAGCATCACCGATCGCGTGCATCGTCACTTGCATGTCGTTCTCGTCCGCTAGACGGACCATCTCATCGACGTCTTCCTGCCCGTAAACGAGCGTTCCCCGCGTCTCCGGATGATCGTGGTACGGCCGCCGCATTGCCGCTGTATGCAGCCGCTGCGTGCCGTCCAAAAAAATCTTCACCGCTCCCACTTTGACCCGATCGGTTCCCTCTCCGCTTCGCAGCTCCCAGTTTTCGAGAAACTCGCCCAAATCGTCCGCATTGTAAACGTAATGGTGCAAATATGCGTGAATCGGCAACTTTCGTTGGTTTTCCAAGTTCGTGTACGCTTTCCAAACCCGCTCGTAAGATCCTGTAAAATTAAGATCGTCGGTGTGGACAGCCGTGATTCCGTATTTCAGCAAATGAGGAATCGCCTCTTCAACCGCTGCCTGCACTTCTTCCACGCTTCGTTGACGAAAGTGAAATTTTATGTAATGAACTGCGGTATCCTTGAACCTTCCGGTCCATTCCCCCGTTTCGTCTTTTTCAATGAAAACGTCGTGGTTTTCTTCGAGTTCCGGCTCGTTTTTCAATAGGTCCAGTGCTTTTTCGTTCACGACCGCCTGATGTCCGTCATCATGCAGGAAAAACATCGGCGCATCGAATTCGAAAACGCGCAAATCTTTCGCCGTCAACACGTGATCGAGATCCTCGAATTGGTCGTCCACCATGCCGTTGCCGACAATCCAGCCGTATTGTTCCAGTCGATCGTAGTGATTGCGGACCGATCTTTGGAACGCTTGCCACGACTTCGCCTTTCGTAAATCGAGTTCCTTTTTCATCAATCCGTAACGAAGCAAATGAAGATGCGAATCCGTAAACGCGGCGCTCAACGTCCTTCCTTTTCCGTTAATCACATGTGCTCCTCGCTCGCCAAATCTTCCCTCATTCACTTCGCGAATTTTCCCATCATCGATTTTTACGTGGCCGATCGTATTCACTTTTCCATGCCCGGGACGATAAACATAGACGTTGTCGATAATTTTCATCGTTTGCCTCCCTCCATAGAACGGTACCCGTCATTGGAATTGAAAAAACCGCCGGATTGTTCTCCGGCGGTTCCCGTCAACTCGTTTCCTGCAGTTTCTCGACGTTATCAATTTCGTTAAGCGCGTATGTGCGCCCTCTTTCATCTTTGTACATGACATGCTTTCTTTCGAACTTCGTCGGCGAATCAATGCCTGCGGCCGCGGCCACGCGGAACAATCCTTCCCGCAGCGTGACGAGGAAATTCGTCGCTCGGTACATCTTTTCTTCGATCACGAGCGCTTTTTGTAAATGCGGATCGGTCGTCGCAACGCCGACGGGGCACTCGTTCGTATGGCACCGCTGGGCCATGATGCAGCCGACAGAGATCATAAAACCTCTGGCGATGTTGACGAGGTCCGCACCCATGCCGAGAATTACGGCGATTTTATCAGGTGTGATCAATTTGCCCGATGCAATGATTTTCACCCGGTCGCGAACGCCGTGACGGCGCAATGTGTCATCAACGATCATCACCGCCGATTTCACCGGCAGCCCGACGCTGTCCGCCAAATCTTGATACGATGCCCCGGTTCCGCCTTCCGAACCATCCACTGTAATGAAATCCGGCCCTTTTCCCGTTTCTTTCATGTAAGCGGCCAACTCCTCGACCGAGTCGTTTCCGCCGACAACAATTTTTATCCCGACCGGCATCCCGGTCTGTTCGCGAATTTTTTCAATAAAACTAAACATCGACGGCACATCGTGAAATTCATTGAAACGGTTCGGACTGTTGATCGTTTTCCACGGCTCGACGTTACGGATTTTCGCGATTTCTTCTGTTACCTTCTTTCCATCGACGTGGCCGCCGCGCGTTTTCGCCCCTTGCGCGAGCTTCAACTCAAATGCCTTCACTTGCGGCGTTTCCGCCTTTTCTTTTAACAGCTCCCAACTAAACTCGCCATCTTTTGTACGAACACCGAACAGTCCGGCACCGATTTGCGCGATGATGTCCACATCTCCTTTCAAATGATACGGAGACAATCCACCCTCGCCGGTGTTCATCCAAGAACCTTTCGCCATGCCGATCCCGCGTGAAAGCGAAGTGATCGCGCGATCACCGAGCGATCCGTAACTCATTGCCGACATGCCGACGAGACTGCGCACTTTGAAAGGATGCTTGCACGTTTCCCCAATCACCACAGCATCCTCTTCCGGCAGCAGCCATGGCTTGATTCGCGTTTCTTCCATGTGTTCCTTGCGCGTAAATAACCCTTCCTCGTCGATGTCATATTTATGAGTAAGGATCAAATCGTCGTTGTCAACACGCATTTCTTCGCTCTGTTTGGTGAACATCGCATTTTTGATGTAGTAGCCGGCTTGCTCAAAGTCTCGTTTTGAGCCGTAACCGAGCATGTTTTGCGCATATTTCGCCGGAAGCACGATATGCTGGTAATCCATTCTTGAAAACGGTTTTCCGGTATTGTCGTGATCGAACAAGTATTGCCGCAGTTCCGGCCCAATTTTTTCCGTGATGTAGCGGAATTTCCCGAGAATTGGAAAATTACGCAATACCGCGTGCTCTTCCTGGCTGCTGTCGACCGCACGCAAATACAAGATCAAGACAAACGGCGTAACGATGAGCACAATCAAAAGAATGAAAACAACCAAAGAACTGATTTCCACCCAGTTCAACCGAATTCCTCCTCTGTTTTTCTCTCTCTCTGTATGAAGTTGTCACAAGGTTCGTGCTAACATTTCATCGCTTTCATCGACTCGGTCAATTTCAGGTTTTCCTCGTAATCGACCGGGCAGTCGATCAGCACCGGTCCTTTTAATTTTACCGCTTTTTCGAGAAAAGGCACAAGATCTTTCGTTTTTTCGACGCGAAACGCTTCGGCTCCGTAAGATTTCGCCCAAGCGATGAAATCAGGATTGCCGAACTTAATGTTCGACGGCCGGCCGTATTCGGCTTCTTGTTTCCATTCAATCAACCCGTATCCACTGTCACGCCAAAGCAAAATAACGATCGGCAGTTGCAGACGGACCGCCGTCTCCAGTTCCATCCCGGTCATTTGCAGCGCCCCGTCGCCAACGACGGCGACGACTTTTCTGTCGGGATTGACGATTTTCGCTGCAATCGCTCCCGGCAAGGCGTATCCCATCGAAGCGAGCCCGTTCGAAATGAGACAAGTATTCGGCTCGTCGGCATGATACATCCTTCCCATCCAAACTTTATGCGCACCTACGTCGGAAAGAACGATATCCTCTTTGCTGAGCACCGCCTGCAAATCGGAAATGATCCGTTGCGGCTTGACCGGAAACGATTCGTCCTGATCGTGCTGGTGCACGTCTTCTTCCATGCGCTCGCGCAATTTCGCGTAATAAGGATCGATTTTTCTCCGTTTGCCGACCTTTTCCGTAATCCGCCGCAAATTTTCGGAAACATCACCGACAACGTTCAGGCGAACCGGATAGTGCATGTCGGTTTCTGCTTCAAGCGAATCGATGTGCAAAATCGGCCGCTCCTCCTTGTTCCATTTCATCGGCGGGTACTCGGCCATGTCGAACCCGATTGTAATGATCAAATCCGCATATTCAAACGCGCAATCGATGTAATCGCGGCCAGGTACGCCGGCAGTCATGAGGCAGAGCGGATTTTTCCACGGCATCGCGCCTTTGCCCATGAACGTTTCCGTAACCGGAGTTTGCGTTTTTTCGGCGAACGCTTGAATTTCTTTGTCAGCCAAATCGCGAGTCACCCCATTGCCGCACAGGATCAACGGGCGGTTCGCTTCGTTAATTAGTTTCGCCGCTTTATCAATCGTCTCGTCCCTGGCGACAATCAGATTTGGCAATTCGTACGACGGATCGAGCGGCGATCCATCGATTTCCATGGAAGCCACGTCTTCCGGCAATTCAATATGCGTTGCACCCGGTTTTTCCGACGTCGCAACATTGAAGGCTTTGCGAACGACCTCGGCGGTAATCTCTTTCGCACGAATGGAAGCATTCCATTTCGTTACCGGCCGGTAAAGGCCGACAAGATTGTACGTCTGATGGGATTCCTTATGCTGGCGGTTCATGCTCGCCTGTGCAGTGATCGCCACGAGCGGAGAGCGGTCCATGTTGGCATCGGCAACACCGGTCAACATGTTCGTGGCTCCGGGACCGAGCGTCGAAAGACAAACCCCGGGACGGCCGGTCAAACGCCCGATCATGCCGGCCATAAAGGCGGCGCCGGTTTCGTGACGCGTAACGATAAACTCGATATCCGATTCAAGAAGAGCATCCATGAAAGCGAGGTTTTCCTCGCCGGGGACGCCGAAAATATAGTGAACGCCCTCTTCCTCTAAACATTTCACGAGCAGTTCTGCAACGGTCATAGCGAATCTCCTTCCTTGTTGTTTGCGACA
>DASSOY010000034.1 GCA_035700025.1 Bacillales bacterium
GCGCTGAAAATTTTATATCAAGACCGAGGGAAATTCGATGTGTCGATTTTGAATCAATTCTCTGAAGCGCTGCACATTTTTCCGCCGAGTGCGGTCGTAACGGCCAATGACGGAAGGAAAGCGATCGTGATCGATGCCGACCCGTATATCCCGCACCTGCCGTGGTTGATGTTTATCGACGATGCCTCGCTCGCGCAAATTCCGAACGACTTGTCGCTGAAAGTGAAAAGTATGGTCGAGTACCCGGCTTAAACATTTTCGGCGCGCTGTCCCGGAAATCACTCATGGAGGGCCTTATTTTCGGCGCGCCCCCGGAAATCGTCGTGATTTCCGGGGATATTTTGAAAATAAGGTTTGTGGTGAGCGATTTGTTTGGGAAAGCGGCAGATTAAGGGCAAATAGCGAGTCAGATGAGCGATTGTAGAATGAGATTTTCGGTTGAGCCGATCTGATTGGAGGAATCGCTCACCTGTGTTCTTATTTGCGCGAAAAGGCGGCGATTTCCAGATTAACGCTCATGGAGAGCCTTATTTTCGGCGTGCCCCCGGAAATCGTGCTAATTTCCGGGGTTATTTCGAAAATAAGGTTTGTGGTGAGCGATTTTTTTGGAAACGGCAGATTAAGGGCAAATAGCGAGTCAGGTGAGCGATTGTAGGAGGAGATTTTCGGTGACCGAAAATTTTCCGTATAGGGATTTGCAGAATCGTGCATGAGTGTTCTTATTTGCGCGAAAAGGCGGCGATTTCCGGATTATCGCTCATGGAGGGCCTTATTTTTGGCGCGCCCCCGGAAATCGTGCTGATTTCCGGGGCTATTTCGAAAATAAGGTTTGTGGTGAGCGATTTTTTTGGAAAGCGGTAGATTAAGGGGAGATAGCGAGTCAGGTGAGCGATAGTAGAATGAGATTTTCGGTTGACCGATAATTTTCCGTATTGGGTTTTGCGGAATCGTGCATGAGCGTTCTTATTTTCGTGAAAAGGCGGCGATTTCCGGATTAACGCTCATGGAGAGCCTTATTTTCGGCGTGCCCCCGGAAATCGTGCTAATTTCCGGGGGTATTTCGAAAATAAGGTTTGTGGTGAGCGATTTTTTTGAGAAAGCGGCAGATTAAGGGCAAATAGCGAGTCAGATGAGCGATTGCAGGAGGAGATTTTCGGGTGAGCCGATCTGATTGGAGGAATCGCTCACCTGTGTTCTTATTTGTGTGAAAAGGCGGTGATTTCCGGATTAACGCTCATGGAGGGCCTTATTTTTGGCGCGCCCCCGGAAATCGTCGTGATTTCCGGGGTTAATTCGAAAATAAGGTTTGTGGTGAGCGATTTTCTTGGAAAGCGGCAGATTTCGGGCAAATAGCGAGTCAGGTGAGCGATTGTAGAATGAGATTTTTGGTTGACCGAAAATTTTCCGTATAGGGTTTTGCAGAATCGTGCATGAGCGTTCTTATTTGCGCGAAATGCAGGTCATTTCCGGATTAACGCTCATGGAGGGCCTTATTTTCGGCGCGCCCCCGGAAATCGTGCTGATTTCCGGGGTTATTTCGGAAATAAGGCTTGTGGTGAGCGATTTTTTTGGGAAAGCGGCAGATTAAGGGGAGATAGCGAGTCAGGTGAGCGATTGTAGAATGAGATTTTCGGTTGACCGAAAATTTTTGTTTTTTTCGGGAAATAAGACGATTCCCGGATCGATCGCGGGGAGCAGAAAACATGTTTATTTTACAATTTCAATTTGTATGTTCTCCTGCGTTGTTTGCCGTTTGCGATTTCGAATTTTTGTAGTTCCACGAGGGAGTGGAGGATGCGGCGTGTATGGGAAGGGCTGAGGCGCAGATGGTGGGCGGCTTCTCGCGGTGTAATCGGCCGGAATTTGCGGCGAGCGTAGCGAATGAGTTCGGCTTGTGCCCAAGTGAGTTCAGCTGAAGATGCAGGTGACATGTATTTGCCGATGATGGCGAGAATCAGTTGCCGGCATTTTTCCGGTTCGTCTAGAATCGAGGGGAAAGCCACTGGGAACAAGGTCCAGCCGTCTAGGGTGAGCAGCGAATGGCGCCAACAAAGGTCTTTGAAACGAGAAATTTCGAGGTCGCGTGCATGGGGGCCGTACCCTTGAATTTCGATGGCGACTTTCACTGAACCACCTGGCATGTAAGCAAAGTCGATGTAGCGGTAACCGCTGTTGAGATCGATTACCTCCCATTCGGCATGGAGATGGTCGAAGTGGCCGACGGCGGGGTACCAAACGGAGCGGAGAAATTCGATGGAACTGCGATTTAGACCGTGTTTGAGGCTATCTTGTCGGCGCGGGTGAGAGTCGTCGGCAAGTTGTGCATGCATCCAGGATTCGAAGGTTTTTTTGAACATGAGGGAACATCCTTTCAATAGGGGAATGGGGGTGAAGAATTGAACAGGGGGGATAAGGATAATGGACACGATGATCTATCTTTCAGTATATACAAAAATTTGTTCAGCCGAAAGCTTGTATTTAAATGGTAACACACTTTTGAAGCACTTTTGAAAGTGTAGAACAGCACGTTCTCGCCGCAGGCGGCGCAAGAAGTGAAGGTCTTCGACGACCGGGTGTTTTCCGTGATGCGAACGCATCGGGAGAGCGGGGATCGCATTCTCGCACTCATCAACGTTTCCAGTGAGGAAGTGACGGTGAAAACCGGGTACGGGGGACGTGAGTTGATCGGCGGCGGGATAGTCGTCGATGAAGTAACGATGAAGCCTTATGAGGCGATGTGGATGGAAATCGACGGCGAATGACGGAAAGCGAGTCGACAAGGGTCGATTCGCTTTTTTTGTTTGGGGAAATTTTGAAATTTAAAAAATTTAATATAGGTCTAAACAACTACGGATTGGAAACCGATATTGAAAAGAAAGAGAGGGGTGTCCAGGCGAAGTGTTGGTTTTCCGGGCGAAATCTTAATCTATTCGCTGGAGTGCAGGTTAAATATTTCGATTCCAATTAAATAGTAAAAAAGTCCTTGCCATATTTGCAGCAGAATAGATAGGAGGAGATGGATTTGAAATGGGACAGGATTGCTAAAATCAAACGAAGGAACAATGTCGGAAAATTGAAACAAAATCCTGGTGAGATCATTTCGCCGATCGTAAGATCGATCATTGAAAACCATGCTGAAGCGGCTTGCCTGTTCGACTATAAAGGCGACATGCAGCATTTGAACGCCAAATTTTTGAAAATGCTCGGCTTTGCCCAATCTGAAAAAGAATTCGTCGATGCGGTTTTGGCTCAACTTTTTCGTTATTTCGAATTTGATCGTGCTATGAGCGGTCATCCGCAATTCTATGAGGACGTCATCATCGATAAAGACGGACAATGTGTACCGATCACGATTACCCATATTCCTGTCGTCGTAAGTCGAGAAGTGCTTGGTTCCTTGTGCACCATTGAGCCGCGAAAAGATCGGTCTCAGCCAAAACTCGGCCAAATCGTTTCCGAGATTCGATTTCAGGATATTTTAAACCGTTTGGACGTCGCGGTTTGGTCGGTCGATTTAATCGAGAAAAAAGTACTTTTTGTATCGGACGCGATCCAAGAAATCTATGGAATTCCGGCTGCAGAGGTTCATTTTGATACATGGCGGCAACTCATTCACCGGGACGATCTTCGCCAAGTCGAGGAAAACCAATCTCAGTTGTTGGAGAAAGGAAAAATCATTCATACGTACCGCATCATAACTTCGTACGGAACGTTGAAATGGGTAAAAGACCATTCGATTGCTTTGAAAAATGCTGACGGCCAAATCGCCTTGATCGTCGGATCACTGGAAGACATAACACAATCGAAGCAATTGCAAAACAAACTGCAAAATATGGCGTTCATCGACCACTTGACGCAACTTCCCAATAGTAACTATGCGCGCAAATTATTGCAGGAATGGATCGATACACACGAACATAATGGAAAAACGTTTGCCATGCTGCGTTTGAACATGGACGGTTTTAACCGGGTCAACGATGTGTTCGGACCGAGTGTCGGAGACGAAGTAATCAAACGGATGGCGAAAAGAATTACCGCTTCCGTCGCTGATGGAGGCATTTTTTTCCGTATGGCAGGAGATGAATTTCTCATTCTCGCTCATCATCAGAAAGAGACGGATGGTTACGAGGCCATTGCCGCAAACGTTCTCAATGCCATCCATGCGTCCCTTCCCTTAAACAGCTACGATTTCCATTTGACGGCCAGCGTTGGGATTAGTGTTTATCCTTTCGACGGAAAGAATGGAACCCTTTTGGTCAAAAACGGAAGAGCCGCGCTGAAAAGGGCGAAACAGCTTGGAAAAAGTACTTATCAAGTGTATTCCCAATCAATGGACATTGAGTCGTTCAAGTTCTTTCAATTAGAAAATGATTTACGGAAAGCGATCAAAACCCATGAATTGTATTTTGACTTTCAGCCAAAAGTTGATGCGAAATCGCAAAAAGCGATCGCCGCCGAAGCGCTTATTCGTTGGAATCATCCGACATGGGGCGTTGTTTCGCCGACGGAATTCATTGAAATCGCCGAAGAAGGGGCACTCATTCACAAAATCAGCGATATCGTCATTGAGACCGTCTGCCGTCAGGTGAAAATGTGGATGAAAAAAGGGGTTCCCTTTGAAAGAATTTCGTTCAATTTATCAGGCAAAGATTTTTTGAGAAGGGATCTCTCAGGACGTGTGAAACGCTATCTTGATCGGTATGAGGTCCCTGCCGAACGACTTGAAATTGAAATTACAGAAGGCGTAATGCTGCAACAAGATGAAATCGTGAGAGAACAAATGCAAGACTTGAAAAATCTCGGCGTGGCGATCACCATTGATGATTACGGTGTCGGGTATTCTTCGGTTTCTCATTTCAGAAATTATCCGATCGATGTGATGAAAATCGATCGTTCCTTTATCCAGGCGATTGTCGAAAATGAGGAAGATCGGTTTATTGTTCAGTCTCTCATCGAACTTGGAAAAGGCTTGAAAAAAACAGTTATTGCGGAAGGGGTCGAAAACCGGGAACAGTACGATCTTTTGAAAAACATGGGGTGTACGATCATTCAAGGATTTCTTTTCAGCCCGCCGGTGTCGGCTGAAGACATGGAAGCGCTGTTTCTTGCCGATCGCCTGCAACCGAAACAGACGACTTTCAAACCGAAGGTCGAAAGACGCAAGTATTTTCGTTATCAGTTGCCGATGCCGCTCTGCGTCAACATGACGATTATTGCATTAAACAAAAAATCGGTTTCCCTCGGATCAACCGAGGTGCTGGTTGAAAACATTTCCTTGGGCGGTCTTCGTTTTATGAGTCAGCTTCGCCTTACGACGCAAGCCGACATTTTATACAGTTTTAAAGTTCAAATGATGGACACCTTGATCAAGCTGGCAGGAAAGATCGTCTGGTCCTATGAGAAACAAAAGGATATTTTCCAATACGGGGTGGAATTCATCATTCAAGAACAAGAAAGGGATGCATTGTCTTCCTTATTAAATAAGTTGAGAGGCAGACTTAAGTCAAATTCGGTTCTTAAAGACGGACCGTTTGTTACCGAGAATCCGATTTTGTACTTGCAAAAACAATAAGGAAAGCGGCGCGATTGATTAGTATAAAATTCTCAGACAGGTCCACCGTGTAATTTAGTAACAGCCATTAGCAGAATCGCTCCGGTGCCGTGGCGGTTCAATGCGTAATCAAGTTTACGGGGCGATTTTTTGCCAGTTGTATAAAAACAGGGATATTTACCTATTTCGACGGGTCGATTCGAATGATAAAATAAGTCGAAAAAAACCATTTTGTGTCAGATCTTACACCGTCGGAAGACGATGTCGAATGAGGAGTGATCTTTTCCGATGTGGGGCAGAGCGAGAAAAGGAAATTTCAACAAAAAGAAAGCACACGAAACCTTTCGGCCTGTTTCTCCATGCGACATGCCGGCGATGAAATCGCTTGTTGAAAATTTTTCCGAGGCGGCTTGCTTTTATGATTTCTATGGGAATGCGCTGCACGTGAACGATCGATTCCGGGAATTGCTTGGTTTTGGAGAGTCTGAACAAGCCATGTTGGATGCCGGACTCAAGCAACTGTTCCGTCATTTCCGCCAGGATACGGTATTGGACGGCCAACCGCAAATTTACAATGACCGAATTGCTCGGAAAGACGGACCATGCGTCCCGATTAGGGTGACGCATATACCTTTGATTGTTGCAGGCGAACGGCTCGGCTCATTTTGTTTTTTGTGCCCGACGCAAGAAACGGATGCCCCGAAACTCAGCGCAGTTGTAAAGGGCTGGTTTCAGGAGATCGTCAACCGGTTGGAGATCGCGGTTGGGTTGGTAGACATGAGCGACAAGAAGGTCACTTTCGTCTCCGATGCGATCCAGAAAATCTGCGAAATTCCCGCAGAGGATATTGATTTTCGCACGTGGTGCAACATAGTTCACCCGGACGACTTGGAGTCTGTAATTGCGCGTCAATCGGAACTGCGGGAGATAGGAGAAGTGGTTCATCGTTACCGCATTCTCACGCCGAGCGGGAAATTGAAATGGGTGAAGGACCATTCCCTCGCATTGAAAAAAGAAACAGGCGAAATCACGGCCGCAGTCGTTACGCTGGAAGACATCACCGAGCAGAATTTGTTGGAAAACAAGCTGCACACCATCGCTTTCATTGATGAACTGACGCAACTTCAGAACAACCATTCGGCGCGAAAAGTACTGGAAGAATGGATGGGGGAACATGCGCATAATGGTGAGACTTTTGCCATTCTTCGCCTAAACCTGGATCATTTCACTAAGATCAACGATTTGTTTGGTCATGCCGTTGGTGACGAAATGATTAAGCGAATCGCCAAACGGATGAAAGATGCGGTGAAGGAAAACGGCATTGTTTTCCGGCTGCTTGGGGACGATTTCTGCATTCTAGCTCGTCATCGCAATAGGGTCGAAAGTTATGAGGAGTTGGCGGAGACTATCTTGGAGGCGGTCGGTGTTGTTCTCCCGTTCAGAGGGTATGACTTTCATCTCACGGCATGCATCGGGATCAGTCTTTTTCCATCCGACGGCAAAAGCAGCACCCGGCTAATGAAAAATGCAAGAACGGCATTGAAAAGGGCCAAACAGCTCGGTCCGGGCAATGCTTTGATCTATTCGCGGTCGATGAATATCGAATCGTTTAAATCGTTTGAGCTGGAAAACGATTTGCGAAATGCGGTTAAGAATCGGGAGTTGTATTTTGAATACCAACCGAAAATCGAAGCGAAAACGCAAAAAGCAGTCGGAGCCGAGGCGCTGATTCGTTGGAAACATCCGACTTGGGGGATCGTTTCCCCGTCTGAGTTTATGAAAATCGCCGAAGAAACGACGCTCATTCATCAAATTAGTGATTTGGTGATGGAATCGGTGTGCCGGCAGGCCGGTTATTGGATAACGAAAAACGTTCCGTTTCAATTCATTTCCTTTAACTTGTCTGCGAAAGATTTTTTGAAGAGAGACTTGGGCAAACGAATCAAACGGAGACTCGACAAGTACGGAGTGCCGCCGGAAAGGTTGGAGATTGAGATTACGGAGGGAGCCATGCTGCAAACCTCTGAAACGGTTGAACAGCAAATGAAGGATTTAAAAGCGCTCGGCGTAACGATCGCGCTCGATGACTTCGGTGTCGGTTATTCTTCGCTTTCCCATCTAAAAAGGTTTCCGGTTGATACGATCAAAATTGACCGTTCCTTCGTAGATTCGGTCAGTGGCAATGAACAGGACGAGAAAATCGTTCAATCGTTGATCGACCTTGGCATCGGGTTGAACAAAAAAGTCGTCACCGAAGGCGTCGAAACCCGTGAGCAGTACGAATTATTGAAAAAGATGGGCTGCCATGTCATTCAAGGGTTTTTGTTCAGTAAGTCCGTCTCGCCGGCGGCCATGGAGGAAATTTTTCGGGAGGAAACCGTACCGTTAAAAAAAGGAGCCGGCAAGCCGCCAATCGAGCGGCGCCGGTATTCTCGCATTGACTTGCCGCTGCCCCTCGGGGTAAAAATGACGATGATCTCACTCAACAACAAATCCGTTTCGCTTGGTTCGACGGAAGTTCTTGTGAACAACATCGGAGTCGGCGGCCTTCGCCTTTTGAGCCGGCTCCGGTTAACGGCACAGGCAGATATTTTATACCGGTTTGAAGTCGATTTCATGAACACCGCAGTAAAAGGAGTCGGCAAAATTGTTTGGGCCAAGGAAATCCAAAAAGACGTATTTTGCTATGGCGTTGAATTTTCCATGCCAGAACGTGAAAAAGAGCATTGGTCGGAAACGCTAAATCGATGGAAGTCTCGTTTAGGGTCGAATGATATCTTGAAAGAAGCACGGTTCATTACGGAAGACCCGGTCGCTTATCTGCGTACTGCTCGTACCATTATGTCGGAACCTTGATTCCTTATTCGACATCTCAGGAGGAAAGAATTCAGTTCTCGTCTCATCGGTACCGGTTCTTTTTTTGTTGATTCATGCCTTTTTTAAAAAATAGGACTTTTTTCATAGAAAACGGGGGATTTTATGTCGAATTTCATTGACGTTCCTCAAAATAAATAGTAAGATATTCCTAAAATGATCTTATCTTCCGAAACGGCAAACTTGTCGAAAGGCAAGGACGCAAAGCCACGGGCCTACCGTTTTCACGAACTATGGCAGCCGGGTTGCCGAACAAGGGGAACGACACCACCCTGACGATTCGGGGTGGTTGTTTTTGTTGATCACTAGGGGGGATCATTGGTTGGCCATTGAACAGGTAATAGAGAGAAGCGATTTTCACCATGTGTTCCAACCGATTTATCAGTTGGGCGAAGGAAAGATCGAGGGGTATGAAGGGTTGTTGCGCACGAAACATTATTCGAACCCGGAGCAGGCGTTTGCGCAAGCCGAGCAAGCAAAAAAACTTTATGAATTGGATTCGCGGTCCATTCATAAAGCTGTCTTGACCTACCAGCAGGCAGGCTTTTCCGAAAATGAAGGAAGGTTGTTTCTGAATGTATTGCCTTCAACGATTCGAAACGACGCGTTTCCTTCATTTCTAGACCATATTATGAATGAAGTGATCGCCAGCCGTCAACAATTGGTATTCGAGATTGATGAACAGGAGACGATTGAAGATTTCGCAGCATTCAAAGACCACATTCGTTGCATGAAACGAGCAGGTGTTCAGATCGCAATCGATGATTTCGGAAAAGGCGTCTCGGATATGAAGAGAATCATTGAACTCGAACCGGATTACATAAAATTGGATCGGTATTTCGTTGAAGACCTTGAACATTCGCGGCAAAAACAAGCGATCATCCAATGGATGGCCATCTATTGCAGACGGTTTCATATTGCTCTCATTTTGGAAGGTTTGGAAGATTCGAAGGACATCGCCGTTGCCAATGGTCTCGGCATTCCGATTGGACAAGGCTTTGGCCTCGGACATCCGGAACCGCTGGAAAAGCAACAGCTGATTTGAAGCGAGGCTCCCTGATGGCATCAGGGAGTTTCCGTTTGTTAAAATAAAAAAACATCTTCGTCCGGTTAGAAAAGGTGGGCTCCGATGAAATCGATCATGCAAATCGCAGGGCTCTTCGTCATCTATCACATCGGCATTTTCATACACGACCTTTGCCGTGTGCCGATACCCGGCAGCATCATCGGCATGCTGCTGTTGTTCGGGTTGCTTTCCGCAAAAATCGTTCCTGTCAAATGGGTATCCGCCGGCTGCGGTTTCTTGCTGCGCTACATGCCGCTGCTGTTCGTTCCGATTACCGTCGGCGTCATCGAACATCCAGAGCTTTTCAAGGGCAGCGGCTTGCTGCTCCTCATCCTCACTTTGCTCGGCACCGTGCTCGTCATGGTTACGGCCGGCCATACCAGCGCCTGGCTGGCGCGTCGAAAGGAGAAGAAATCTTGTTCCTCCCGCAACCGCTGCTCGCAATCATTATAATCATCGGCACCATTCTCATCTACCTCGCGATGTGCCGCCTCTACCGGCACTTCCCCGTCCCGTTCCTCCTCCCGATCCTCACTTCGCTCGTCACCATCGCCCTCCTCCTCCGCCTCTCCGGTTTCACCTACGCGACGTACATGACCGGCGGCCGCTGGATCGACGCCCTGCTCGGCCCCGCCGTCGTTTCGCTCGCCTTTCCTTTGTTTCAACAAAGGAAAGTGCTCTTCGCGAACGCCGTGCCCATCGCCGGCGGCGTCCTCGCCGGCTCCGTCGCCGGCCTCGTCAGCGGCCTCGGCTTCGCCGCCGCCCTCGGCGCCTCGCGGCCGCTCGCGCTTTCGCTCTTGCCGAAGTCGGTCACGACTCCCGTCGCGACCGCCATCGCCGTCGAGCTCGGCGGCGTACCCGCGCTCGCCGTCGTCTTCGTCATGGTCGCCGGCATCGGCGGCGCCGTGATCGGGCCGCTCGTCATGAAGCTGTTCCGGATCCGCGGCCCGCTCGCGCAAGGCGTCGCCTTCGGCAGCGGCTCCCATGTCATCGGCACCTCGAAGGCGACCGAATACGGCGAGGACACCGCATCGGTCAGCTCAGTGGCGATGACGTTGAGCGCGGTGTCTGCGTCCGTATTCGCGCCGGTCGTTGCCTGGTGGTTTTACGGCTGACGCCCGCCAAAAAAGGCGCTCACGCGCTGAACGAGCTCATTGCGCCAAACGGCCGAGCTGAAAGAATGATCGGCTTCGTCGACGGCAACAAACGCGGCATTTTTATACAAATCGGCGTAGTTTCTTCCGACGTGTTCCGGAACCGCTTCATCTTTCGCCCCGTGCAAAATCAGCACCGGGTTTTCGTAGCGTTCCACGCCGTCGTACAAGTCACGGTCCGCAAGGTCCTCGACAAATGCCCGTCCGAGCTCGAGTCCGCCAAGATCGGCATGGCCGTTTGGCAAGAAGGTGCACGTTTCAAAATACAACTTCGCTTTATCGGGCATGTTGCCCGCAGGGGAAAGCAAGCATAGTTTCGCGACGTCTGCCGCTCGGTCTTTCGTTATTTGTGCGGCGACGGCGGCGCCCATACTGAATCCAAGCACACCGATCCGTTCGTTGTCGGTCCATTCGAGCTGCCTCGTGAAATTAAGAATCGCTTGCGCTTCGGACATTTCACCCGAGAATGTCATGTCAGCAAAGCGGCCGTCGCTTTCGCCGGAACCGGAAAAGTCAAAGCGCACGCAACCGATGCCTTCTTCGCACAAAGCCCGGGCAATCCGCACGAACAAAAATTTATCTTCGCCTTTCGAGCCGGTAAATCCGTGAAAGAGCACGACTGCCGGGAAGGATGTTTCGTTGGCATCTGGCCGATGCACCATCCCGCGCAAGGTTTTGCCTTTGTGAACGAGTTCCGCTGCTTTTTGCATGTCGTCACCTCTGCTTTTTATTATCATAGGAGAGTGGTTATCGTTACGGCCAAGACGTGGATCGACGTCACCAACTGGTGGTTGGGCTTCGTTCTGTCGCGAAAATTGACTTCGCGGCAGCTTCTCCGAGAAGGCGGCGTTCGCCAGGGCGGAAACGCAGTAATCTATGGACAAGGGTGGGCAGGGAGTAGGAGCACGACCTATGCAATTAAGACGCGTAACGCCATCCAACTCATTTTCTTTCCTTATAGGGTATCATAACGGATGCGATTGATGCGGTTTGAGGGACACGATTTCGCAGGTTGACACGCCATTTGCAACGCGTCGATGGCGCGCGGCCATTCCCCGCACCCGGATCATGCAAGAAAAGGTTGCGATCTATGTACAGGGCTTGGTTACTTGGAGCTAAAATTGAGGTGTTGTCTCGATCGTGAACAAGAAAGTGTGCGTGAGAATGAAATGATAATAAGGACAGGAAAGACGACTTGTAAGTCAAACTTTCGCGGTCGGCGAATTGGATCAACGAATGATCTTGCATGAAAAAAGCGCAGCCTGCGGGCCGCTTAATCGTCCCGGATCAAGCTTTAAATTTTATACGGTCTCTTCAATTTTGCCCAAGTTGACGAGGCGCGAGTGGATGGCGCCCATCGTTCGCTCGTGGCGGGCGGCGAGGTCTTTCACCGATACGCCTTCGTCGAACGCTTTCAACAATTGGTCTTCTTCGTCTTCGGTCCATGGATTTCCTGCGTTTTGCGGGAGGTTTTTCATACGCAATTCGTATCTTTCGAGGCGTTCGAGTCCTTTCAATGCCACGAACAGGGCGCGAATCGTTTCCGGCTGCTGGTACGGGCTGTCTTGCGGATAAATTTCGCCGGATTGCGGGTCGGTCCCGTCCGCCAGAAAAGACACGATCGTCTTGGCTTCTTTTGCATCCATCGGGGACACTCCTTATGAAATTATTTTTGGTGTTTGTGTGAATTTAAAGTAAAATGGAAAGGTAAGTGTTGAGGGATTGAAGAGGGTTTTCCGCAGACTGCTCCTTACCCATTTCGACAACTTGCTAGAAATTCCTTCCTAATGAAGAAATTTTTTTTCGATGGAAACCTTTCCGACGGCATTCTCGTTTCATGTATGTGCGGTTCTTTATTGAGGAAATGTACAAATGGATGGACATTCTGTCGAATGCTATGTGGGAACTTTATAAAAAAGGATGAAAAAAGAGATGGCGAACAACAACGAGGAGAATCAAACACCTGCCAGCCGGATGGCGCGGAGGGACGAGAAAAAAGGCAAGGGCGGTAAAATGAAAAAAACGGCGGTGATCGCCGGTTGTTTATTTGGACTGTTTTTCCTTGCGGCAGCGGTATATGCGTATAATTTGTACCATTCGGTGCAAAATGCGGCAGTGAAGATGTATCAACCGGTGGAAGGCGGGAAAGTGGAGAAAGAAAAGAAGAAAGCGCGCGAAGACGGGCCGAATCCGATATCGATATTGCTGATGGGGGTCGACGAACGAAAGAACGACGTCGGGCGTTCCGATACGTTAATTGTCATGACATTGAACCCGGACACGGATGAAATGAGCATGATCAGCATTCCGCGCGACACGCGCGTGCAAATTCCCGGGCGCGGTTGGGATAAGATCAATGCCGCTTATGCTTATGGCGGAACAAGTTTGGCGTTGGAGACGGTGAAAGATTATCTCGACATCCCGATCGATTATTACATTCGCATTAACATGGAAGGGCTTTCCGATCTTGTTGACGCCGTCGGCGGAGTCGATGTCCATAACGACATCAGTTGGCATGACGAGGGCTATTACAAGAAAGGCTACTTTTATCAAAAAGGCGACATTCATTTGAACGGGCCGCAGGCACTCGGCTACGTGCGGATGCGCCACCTTGATCCGCGCGGCGATTTCGGCCGAAACGAACGCCAGCGCGATGTGATCCGGGCGATCATCAACCAGTCCGCAGACGTCTCTTCCTTCGCACATTACCAAACCATTTTGGACGCGATCAGCAACAATGTCATTACCGACATGACGTTTAAGGATATGAAGTATGTCGCGATGAATTACCGCGAGTGCCGCAACGACATCAATTCTTATGAAGTGCACGGCATTCCGCAGCGAATCGACGGCCTCTCTTTCGTTGTCGTCAGCGAAAGCGAGCGCGAGAAAGTGCACGACATGATCATGAATCAACTGAAAGCTTCGCAAGACGGCGAGACGGAAAATGCCGCAGAAGCGAACAAGACCGCGCGGCAATAAGCGGGACACTAGGGTTCCCATAAGTTGGACACAGCGTTGCGATTCACTCTGTTGATCTTATGGGAATTTTTTATATGGAAAATGGCACCATCGATTTGAGTGAGCGATCACGAGTGCGCTATAATGGAAATCATCGGAAACGACTGCAGTTCACGACAATTCATCGGAAAGGACGACTTCTCGTGACGGTTACGCAAAAGGAAGCCGGTGATTCCGGTTTGTCAACAGCGAAGAAAGCGATTTTCACCTTTGGTTTGATTGCCGGAGGGTACGGTCTCATGAAACAGTTGAAAGCGAACGAAAACCGACACGAAAGCAAAGCGGTCGTCATTCTCGGCTCAGGACGGTCTGGAACGTCGGTGCTTGCCCGCGCGGTCAACATTGCCGGGGTCGATCTCGGGGATACGTTCATCGGAACGAATGAAACGAATCCGAAAGGTTTTTTTGAAAACAACAAAATTGTCAGGGTTCACAACAAAATCTCGCGCAAGCTCAAACGCCGGCCGTTTCCGTATCGATTCGACATAAGGAAAACGATCAAGCCGCTCCGCGATGATTTAAAGCAATACATGGAAGACAAATTCGCGGACAAGCCGTTGTGGGGTTGGAAAGACCCGCGGACGAACGATTTTTTGCCGATGTGGAAACGCATCCTCAAAGAACTGAACGCTGAGGGGCACTATTTGATCATCGTTCGGAATCCGATCGATGTCGTCGCTTCTTATAAAAGGGCGTATAATAGAGACGAGACTTGGGCGCGGTTGCAATGGCAGTTTCGCACCTTGACGGCCTTGCGCGAAACGAAAAACGAAAAACGAATCATCGTCGAGTATGAAGATTTGTTCAACAACAGCCTTTCGTGCATTAAGCGGATCATGCAAACGTTCGGGTTGCCGTGGTCGGAAGACGAATTGTCCATGAAGCGAAAACTCGACGCGTTCATTGATCCGAATTTGCAGCGCAGCGACAGCGGCACGGATGTGGAAGCCTTTCGGAAACGAGAAGATGTTGCGCCAGATGTGAAGGAGTTATACTTGCTGTGTCTGGAAGGGGCGCGTCAGCCGTCAACGTTGCAAACGAAACCTTTTCAGGCGAAAGTCGATCTATTATACAAAGAGTATTTGCGCAAGTACGGGGAATTGTCGGTTCTGCCGCCGAAATAAGCGGGGAGCGATGCCTCGGACGGTTACAGAAACAGGGGGGTAACACGGGTGAGTCCGAAATCACTCAAGAAAATTGTAAAGAGAAAGATTCAGTTTGTGAAACAACCGATTGAAAATTATCTCATTAAAAAAAATCATCGTCGGGTGAATCAATACGCGAAATTTTATAAAAACCACGACGTCCTGAAAAATACGATCTTGTATGAAAGCCGTGACGGCGGAAGCATGACGGACAGTCCTTATGCGATGTTTACCTACATGTTGGAACATCCCGATTTCAAGAATTACGAACATGTTTGGTCGATCGCAGACGTTGATGCGCTTTCGGCCGTCATCGCCAAGTACGAACAGCATCCGAATGTGAAATTCGTCAAGCGCGGTTCACGGGAGTATATGCGGCGGCTGGCGACGAGCGAATACCTTATTAACAACTCGACGTTCCAATCGTTTTTCGTGCCGAAACCTAATCAAACGTATGTGAACACTTGGCACGGAACGCCGCTGAAATCGATGGGATTCGACATTCCCGGTGATCCGTCGCATTCACAAAACGTCGTTCGCAACTTTTTGAGCGCCGATTATTTGTTGAGCCCGAACGCGCACACGACGAGGATGTACACGGACAGCTATAAACTCGATGGTCTTTATCGCGGGAAGATTATCGAAGAAGGGTATCCGCGAATCGATTTAACCTTGAACAGCGATCCGGTTAACGTTCGTGGCCAATTGCGACAGTACGGGCTGCGGCTGGACGGAAAGAAGAAGACGCTGCTGTATGCTCCGACATGGAAAGGAAAGCGTGTTTCCGAAGTCAATAACGATTTGCCGCAAATCATTGCCGACATGAAAGAGTTGCAAGACGAGATCGGCGATGCGTATAACGTGTTGGTGAAAGTCCATCCGTTTCTTTATAAGGAAGCGGCGAACGACCCGGGGATCGCTGCTCATTTAGTTCCCGATTTCGTCGATTCAAACGAACTTCTGGCGGCGGTGGACGTGCTCGTCACCGACTATTCGAGCATTTTTTTCGATTTTCTCGTCACCGGGCGGCCGATTTTGTTTTATACGTGGGATCTCGATGAATACAGCGAAGAAAGAGGGCAATATTTCGACCGCGCCGAGCTTCCCGGGCCGATTTTGTTGAATGTCAAAGAATTGGCGGCCGTCGTCAAAACGATCGAGTCGGTTCAGGAAACATACCGGGACCGTTACTCGGCGATGCGCGAACGGTTTACATGTCATGATGATGGAAAAGTGACGGAACGAATCGTTGGCTATTTGTTTAATCGGCAACCGGAGAAACTGAATACGATCACGTGTGCGCCGGATAAAAAAGAAAAGCTGTTGATCTATCCCGGTGGCATGAAGGACAACGGCATTACGTCTTCTTTTGTCAATTTAATGAACAATCTCGACTATAACCGGTACGACGTCACTTGTTTCACGGGGACGCCGCGCAATCAAGAAGCTTTGAAGAATCTTGCCAAACTGAACGAGAACGTCCGGTTGTTGTTCAAGCCGGGACTGCCGGTTTACACCGTAACCGAGGTGTACAAAAATCAGTTGATTCAAAACCGGGGCGAGCGAGGTTGGCTGGGCAAGCTGTTGTTTCCGGAAGCCGCGTACAAGCGAGAACATGCCCGGTTGTTCGGACACGCGAGCTTTGATTATGTCATCGATTTCAGCGGATACAGTCTGTATTGGGCGAAATATCTTGTCGTCGCCGAGGCGAAGAAGAAGATTTGTTTCATGCACAACGATTTGCTGAGCGACAGCGAACGAACGATCAACGGCAGGCGGCCGCACCGCGTCAACTTGCGGGGAATGTTCACGCTGTACCATCGCTTCGACAAGCTCGTGAG
>DASSOY010000035.1 GCA_035700025.1 Bacillales bacterium
TTCGCGTGCCGTTCGCGCGACGTTCAACACACCGCCGTAACCGGTATCGATGTCGACCAACAATGGCAATCCGGCGGCACGAACGATTTCCCGCGCCCGTTCCGCCATTTCTGTGGAACTGATAACGCCGAGATCCGGCAGTCCCCGGCTTGCGGTGTATGCCGCCCCGGACAAATAGAGCGCTTCAAATCCCGCTTGTTTCGCCACAAGCGCTGACATGCCGTCGTGAGCGCCGGGAATTTTTAAGATATCATTATGGTTCATCAATTTGCGAAAGGTGCCGGCAAGCTCCATTTGTGATTTCGGTTGATTGATCAGCCAAGACATAAGCTTCTCCTCCCTATTTATACCGTCCATTCGTACATGAAATCCGCCACACTCATCTTTCGAAGCTGGGCATGGTCGGTGCACAGCTTGTAAAGCTTAGCTGCTCTTCGCTCTGGAAAATGCGCCGCCAAATTCTTCTTGAATTTTGCGAACAAGAGCGGCAGCCCTTCTTCCCTTCTTCGCGGATGCCCGATCGGGTACTCGATCGTCACATTTTCCGTGCACGTGCCGTCTTTAAAATAAATTTGCACCGCATTGGCAATCGACCGTTTTTCCGGATCTAAGTAGTCGAGGCTGAATCGTTCCCGTTCACGGACGACCATTTTCTCGCGAAGCGCGTCGATCCGCGCGTCTTCCGCCTCGTCATTTTCATAATGGTCGGCCGTCATTTCCCCGAAAATCAATCCAACTGCGGTAATGTACTGAATGCAATGATCCCGGTCGGCCGGGTTATGCAGCGGACCGGTCTTATCGATGATCCGTTTCGCCGCTTCATGCGTCGTGATCACAACGCTTTCGATTTCACCAAGCCTTCCACGTACATCCTCATGAAGACGGATGGCCGCTTCCAATGCCGTTTGCGCATGAAACTCCGCCGGGTATGCAATTTTGAACAAGACGTTTTCGACAACATAAGAACCGAGCGGGCGCGCGAGCGTCACCTGTTTCCCGCCGAACATCGCATCCTCGACTCCCCAGGTGTCAGCGGTAATCGCTGTGGCATATCCCATCTCCCCTTTAAGCGCCGTCATGGCAAACCATACGCCCCGCCCAGCGGCATCAGCGGCCGCCCATGACTTTCGCGATCCAACATTTGGCGCGTGTCGGTACGTCCGCAAACTCGCGTTGTCGATCCACGCATTGGAAACCGCATTCGCCGTTTCTTCAACCGTTCCGCCCAGCAGTGCACACGAAACAGCGGCAGAGGCAACTTTTACAAACAAAACGTGGTCAAGCCCTTCCCGGTTCAAACTGTTTTCCAAAGCTAAGATCCCTTGGATTTCATGCGCCTTAACGATCGCTTCTAAGACTTCTTGCATCGTGAGCGGACGTTTCCCGCGCGCGATTCTTTCTCGGCTGACGTAGTCGGAAACTGCCAAGATCGCGGCGACATTATCAGAAGGATGCCCCCATTCAGCCGCCAGCCACGTGTCATTGTAATCGAGCCAGCGGATCAAACATCCTATGTTGAAAGCGCCATTAACGGGATCGAGTTCAAACGGCGTTCCGGGAACCCGTGTCCCGTTCGGCACGATTGTGCCGGGGACGATCGGCCCAAGCAATTTCGTGCATTCGGGATAGCGCAGCGAAAGCACAGCGCAGCCGAGAGCATCCATCAAAACGTGGTTTGCCGTCTCCAGTGCTTTCTGCGAGTCAATTTTATGGCAAACGGCGTATTCAGCAACAGCATCAAGCAACGCATCTCTTTTCAATCGTGTCGTTCCCCTTTCTTGCACTTTGATGTCCACTCTTAGAGAAGAACCGCCCAGTAATAGTGTACCGTAATCGCAATGATCGCCAACCAAATTCCGGCGACCGCTGTGCCGACACGAAACAAATCTTTTTCAGAGAAATTGCCGTACGAATAATAGATCATGTGCACGGGGGACTGGGTGACGAGAAAAAATCCAGGAACCCCCGCCAAATAAACGGCCATGGTGAGAAGCAGTGACGACGTCTCCCCTAAATAGCTTCCGATTTCAAGCGAAAGCGGAATCATGATCGTCATGAAACCCAAGAGGCTCACGAAAAACGTACGCAAAATTACCGTAGCGATTAAGAGGACAAGCAACACGGCGAACAAGTGATGGAACGAGAAATACGCGAAAAAATTTTCCGCCACCCACTCCAATGCGCCGGAACGGATAAGCAAGCGGGAAAGCAGAAGCGTCGAGGCAAAGAACAACAGCATCCCCCAATTGACTTGTTTTTTCGCGTCTTCCCATTTCCACACCCCAACGGCAGGTAACATCGTCAACACCGCACCAAAGAGCCCGATCATGGATATGGAATAGCCGTGCAACGGTTGTAAGATCCATAGGAAAATGGTGACGCCGATAATGGCGATCGTTCTCAGCTCAACACCGGATACGCTTCCGATGCGTGCGAGTTCAGCGTCGACGAATGAAATAATCGGCGCGGTGTCGATCTTTTCCGGCGGAAATACGAGCATGAACACCATCCAAAGCAAAACAATGAAAACAACGATCGGCGGCATGAACAAAAGCATCCAATTCAAATAGTTGAGATCGAGCGAAGAGATCGACTGAAACATGCTGAACGCATACAGCGTGGAATTAGCACCCGTCACCACTGCCGCTCCGCCAATACTGACAATATAACTGCTTGCGATGAAAAGCGTTTTTGAGATGTTTTGCGCCTTCTGCCATTTGTTTACGTGCAACGAAACTTTCTCAAGCACCGATACCAACATGTTTCCTCTTCCGACATTCGATGGAACGCACAAGGCCAAAAACAAACCAAGCATCATGAACATGAACAACAAAAACCGGATGCTGCCTTTTGAGAACCGAAGCACGTAAAGCGACAGTCGGTGAGCGAGTCCCGAATTCAAGAAAGCTCCGGCAATGATATACGTGGAAAACAGCAGCCAAACGACGTCCGAGCCAAGGAAACTTAACGTCTTTTCAAACGTGAAAAAGTGAAACGAAACGAGCAGCATTAAGAGCAATGAAGTGACGGGAGCTGGAAGCACGCCCCCCGTCCATAAAATTTGCGCAAGCACGAGGAGCGCAAAAGCTTGAATCATGCCGTTCCAATGAAAAATGACGGGAGAAACAAACAAAACATACAAGAGAAATGCAAAAATGAAATGCAATGATTGTCTGAACATACGGCAACTCCACATCTAAAAGTGCAATCTTATCACGACGGCATGTTCGGGTCTTGATTTTCCTTCTCGTTCTGGAATTTCTTCATGATTAAAGGATAGACGACGGACAAAATCGTCAGGCAGACCAAAATGACCGCTATGGGCGATGCAAAAAAGATATCCAGGCTCCCATCGGAGGCAACCAAACTTTTTCGGAAGTTTTGTTCCATGTCAGAACCGACGATCAAGGCCAAAATAAGCGGCGCGATTGGAAAGTCGAAGATTTTCATGAACAAGCCGATAATGCCGAAGATCACTAGGATGTAAAAATCAATAATACTGTAGTTCAATGTGTACGTGCCGATAAAAGCGAGCACTAAGATGAGCGGATAAAGAATTTTCGGCGGCACGTCCAAAATTTTCACGAATACGCTCACCATGAAAATGTTAATGAGAAACAAAAAGATGTTGCCGAGAAACAAACTGTCGATCAACCCCCAGACGAGATCAGGGTCGTGTTCAAACAGCAACGGTCCCGGTTGAACCCCAAGCATGATCAACACACCAAGCATAACGGCCGTTGTTCCCGATCCGGGGATCCCCATCGTCAGCAGCGGAATCAACGCCCCGACAGAAGCCGAATTATTGGCCGTTTCCGGTGCCGCGACTCCTTCGATTGCACCTTTGCCGAATTCATGGGACCGTTTCGAAAGCGATTTTTCCGTGGAATAGCCGAGCATGGACGCAAGCGAACCGCCAGCCCCCGGCAAAATGCCGATGATAAAGCCGATCGGTGTGCCTCTCATGATCGGGCCTTTGGAACGTTTCCATTGTTCTTTCGTAATCCAGACTCTGCCGTATTTCTTCTTCTTTTCAACCGGGTCGTCGATCGTTAAATAGTTGTACAACACTTCTCCGACCGCGTATACACCGATGATAATGACGAGAAAATCGATGCCTCCGCTTAATTGCGGCAGCCCGAAAGTAAACCGATAAACACCCGTTTGCGTATCGACCCCGACCGTGGACAATAACAAGCCGACGGCCATCGACACAAACCCTTTCGTCATGTTCCCTACAGATAAAGAGACGACCGTAGAAAGAGTAAATAAAAAGAGCAAGAAATACTCAGCGGGGCCGAACTTCAAGGCTAAGTTGGCCATGGGAACAGCCAAAAACATAAATCCGACGACGGCGGCGATCGATCCGATGAACGAACCGATGGCACAAATGGCAATGGCCGCTCCAGCCTGACCGTTTTTCGACATTTGGTAGCCGTCGAATGTGGCGGCGATTGCCGACCCGTCACCCGGCGTGTTCAACAAAATCGAACTGATGGAGCCGCCGTACATAGCTCCCCCGTAAATGGCGGCCATTAAGATTAGGGCGCTCGTCGGATCCATGCCGAACGTAATCGGAATTAATACGGCGATTGCCGTAGCGGGACCGAGACCCGGGAGCATGCCGACGATCGTACCGATAAGTCCCCCGATCATAAGATAAATAATGTTATCCGGCTGCAGCGCCGTCATGAAACCGTGCAAGATTTGCTGAAAATCCAAAAACGTAACCCCCCAACTAAGGCAAACTGATATCCAATAATCCAGTAAAGGCGTACCACGAGCCTAAAGTGAACAATATCGTGACACTGACGTTCGTGATCCATTTGTTTTTGCCGTTAACGATGAACAACAGCACGCCTAGAAACAAAAAAGTCGAAACCAAATAACCGAGGCTTTCGAACATTACCGTGTAAATGACGCACAAAACGAGTGTCGAGATGATGAGCAACGGCGCCCGCCCTTCTTTCAACAAAGCCATTTCGCGCTTGTTTCCATGATCGGCTTTGAAAACGTTGAACAAATACACAAGGCTTGCCAAAAATAGGAACACGCTGACCAAGATGGGAAAATATAAAGGTCCATACGGATCTCCGAGTGTAGCTTTCGGCAACCGAATCGATAAAATAAAAGAAATTACGCCGATCATGAGAAAAAATACCGGCATCATGTATTTCGTCGCATTCATTTCGTCGTCTCCTTCCGACCGTCCTTGAAAGATCGAAATGGATCCTTTAGGATCCATTTCCATCGATCAAATGGACGAATTATTTCGTCAACCCTGAGCTTTGCAGGAGATCGGCATATTTTTCCGTTTCCGATTTCAAGAATTTTTTCGTTTCGGCACTGTCTTTGTAAAACGATTCCCATTCGTTGTTTTTCAAGATTTGTTTCCATTCGTCGGTCTCGACCATAGCCCCGATTTTTTCATCCCAATAAGCGATTTCTTCTTCCGACATGTTCGGCGGACCCATGACGCCTCTCCAGTGCGGGAATACCATGTCCACACCTTCTTCTTTCCACGTCGGAACTTTCTCAAGACCTTCAATTCGTTCCGCGGAAGTTACCGCCAAAATGTTGATCTTTCCTGCCAAGTACTGTTGCTTCGCTTCGGAGACCGACATCGTCGCTACGTCGACATGGCCACCTGCTAGAGCGGTTACAACATCGCCGCCGCTTTCATAAACGAGAAAATCAAGTTTCGTGACGTCCACCCCGTAAGTTTTCGCCGCTTGAACGATCGACAGGTGATCGTCGTTGCCAAGACCCGGGGCAACCCCGATTTTCAACGACTTCGGATCTTCCTTCAATTTTTCCATAACTTCCTTAGCGCTTTTGATCTTCGAATCCTTCGGTACGGCGATCGAGGACCATTCGGTCGTTAAAATGGCGATCGGGGTAAAATCTTCGTACGTTAATTTGCTGTGGCCCAACAAATTGTTGGTAATGATAAGGCTGGAGTTGATCGACAACGTATGCGCGTCTTTCGTTTTGAGATACTTCCAGCCGACTTCGCCGCTGCCGCCCGGTTTGTTGACGACGTTGATCGGTTTGTCGACGAGGTTTTTCTCTTCAAGAACTTTTTGCATCGAACGTGCGGTCAAGTCCCATCCGCCGCCTGGCGATGCAGGTGCGATAAATTCAATGTTTTTCGTCGGAAACGCACTGCTTCCTCCAGATCCTTGCGATGAGCACGCGGATACAATGAGCAATAATAGAGCAACAAGCACAAAAGATAATTTCTTCAAAGTCATCCCTCCGTAATGATTTTCACTCTTTACACAACGATCATAATGGAAACGTTTTCTTTTGTAACCGTTGTTTAAATAAAACGTATTAAGGATTTAAAGGACGTTTTGTTCATTTTGTTCACGAAAAACCATCTTGATCGGCCATCAAGATGGTTTTTCCGACGGATAATATTTTCGTTCCGGCCTGCCGACGATGCCGTATTCGAGATCTGCATGAACTTGGCCGACGGAAAGTAAATACTCCAAATACCTTCTCGCCGTTGTTCGCGAGGCCCCCATTTGCTTGCCCAATTCTTCGGCAGTCATACCGCTGCTCGTCTTTTCAATCATCGTTTTCACTTTCGTAAGCGTGAGCGTATCGATCCCTTTCGGAAGCGGTTCGTGATTCTCGGCTTTTCCTGTTTCTTTATGGAAAAGCTTGTCAACCACTGACTGATTAATATCCGTTTGCTCCGCCTGCGTTAATTTTTCACGATATTGTTTATAATCTTCGATTGTCTGCACAAAACGTTCCAATGAGACCGGCTTGATCAAATAGCTGACCACGCCGTTGCGGATGGACGTTTCCAAAAGTTTTTTCTCCGTCGCAGCAGTGATCATAATGATATCGACATCGGGAAAATGTTCGCGGACTTTCGGAAGCAAATCAGTGCCTAATTCGTCGGGCATGTAAATATCGAGCAACAGCAAATCTACTTTTTGTTGCTGCAACAATTCCATCGTTTCGGCTCCGGTTAACGCTTTTCCGACAAGCGTGACCCCTTGAACTTTTTCCAAAAACCGCTCATGAACCAAAGCGACCCTGAAATCATCTTCCGCTATCGCTACATTAAGCACGTCACTTCTCCCCCTTCTTTGGCACGTATACGGTGAATACCGTTCCACCGCCTTCCGGTTGATCCACCTCGATCGTCCCGTTCCATTCTTTGACGACTTTATGGACGTTCGACAGGCCGTATCCCCTGTCGGTTCCTTTTTTCAAAGAAAACCTGATCGTGAACAATTGATTCAGCGCTTCTTCCGACATCCCATGGCCGTTGTCAGCGACTTCGAAGACGATATCGTTTCCAACATCCATTACAAAAAATTCAACCTTCTTGTTTTCTTGGTCTTGTACCGCTTCGATCGCGTTATCGATTAAATTGCCAAGGACGGTGATCAATTGCGAGATATGAATACGTCCCGGAAGCATTTGCAGCGAACTGTTCGGATCAATGGTAAATTCGACTTTTTTCTCTGAAGCTTTGCCGATTTTTCCGAGCAAAATTGCCTGAACTTTCGCGTCGCGGATTTGATCGAACAAGATTCGATTTTGCAGCATATGGCTGCCGGCTTCATTTTGGATCATATTGATCGCTTCTTCGTATTCCCCGAGCTGCAGCAACCCGGACAAAACATACAATTTGTTCGTAAATTCATGGGTTTGCGCTCGTAGATCTTCCGAGTACTTTTGCACTTCAGACAAAGTGACGATCATGTTTTGAATTTCCGTCTTGTCGCGAAAACTGGACACGACCCCGACGATCTTTCCGTTTTCCTCAACCGGCGTTCGGTTGACGATCAATACCTTATCGTTCAACTCGATTTCTCGATTTGTTTCCGGTTTTCCCGTTTTTAATACTCTCAATAAATGCGAGCTTGGAAATAACTTCTTGTAAGACTGAC
This sequence comes from Bacillales bacterium, assembly GCA_035700025.1. Classification (NCBI taxonomy): domain Bacteria; kingdom Bacillati; phylum Bacillota; class Bacilli; order Caryophanales; species Caryophanales bacterium. The sequence goes on from DASSOY010000035.1 coordinate 7,917, forward strand.
CAATCGCTTCCTCGTTTAACCCGAGCATTTCTCTTGCCGAATGGTTTAACATCGTAATCATGCCGTTTTCATCTGTCGCGATCACCCCTTCTTTGATCGATAACAAGACGGCATTTCGCTCGCGATACAGCGAAGCAATTTGGTACGGTTCCAGTCCGAGCGTATCTTTCTTGATGTTCCTGGCGAGCAGTATGCTGCCGGCAGCGCCGACCATCAGCACAGCTAATGCCCACAAGGAGCTTTTCGCTACTTTTTTCAATACTTGTTTTTCAATGTCTTCCAATAAAAAACCGACGGTCACGACACCGACGCTTCGTTCATATTTTCCGTAATCGATAAAAATCGGCGCTTTCCCGCGGATCATCGGGCCAAGCCGTCCGGTCGCCGTTGAATTGTAGCTTCCTCCGAAGACGAGTGCCATATAGTTGTCGCCGGGTATCACCTTTTCTCCGATCAGGCTCGCGTCCGGATAAGAATACATCGTCCCTTGACGATTGGAAACGATCACTTCTGCTGCGCCGACCTCATAACGAACTTGCTCAGCCACCGGCTGAATTTCGGCCGACGGATCCTCCGATCGGAAAGCCTGTTTGACGGCAGGCATGAAAGAAACCATTTTTGCCGTCTGAAGTGCCAATTTCGCCGTTTTCTCATGGATTTCTTTCGATTCAAGATAGACCGAAATACCAGTTTGCAAAAGAATGACGAATAAGATCAATGAAATCACGAGTGTTAATATTTTCGTTTGCAACGATACGTTCAACAACTTGTTCACAACATGCCTCAACCCCGAATTCGATGTCTTTGTTTTCACTATTTTAGCAAATTTTCTTCAAAGCAACAGTAAAAAATGTTGTTTGCATCTACAAATATATTTACAATATACATATACGTAGTTTATAATGATATAAAACACAATCCCAATAAAGGAGGTAACATGCATGCCCAACAAAACGATTTATGTGACAGACGCCGACCTTGAAACATTCGAACGAGCCCAAGAGTTGGCAGGCGACAATTTATCGGCGACCATCGCCCAAGCCTTGCGGCGATACATTAAAGCCGAGGAAGCAAAGCAGCAAGGATTCGAAGAAATTCGCATCAAAGTCGGCGAAAAAGGCACGTACACGTACAAACGATTCATTGGAAAAGAACTAGCGAGAACCCATATCGTCGACCGCGAATTGAAACGGGTGACGGTGCTTATCGTCTATCAAACCGCGAAAAAAAGATTTGCGCTTTACACGAAAGAAATTCACAATTGGTCGTTGAATGAATTCGTGCAAAACGTGAATAAAAAAACCGAAGACTTGTCGGAAAAAATTCTTTCCGAAAAGCTCCGGCAAAAGTTGAATTTCAAGTTTTCGTTTGACTTTGACGACGAATTTGGCGTTTGGTCGAAACCGAATAAGTACCGCTTCGACGTGTTCGAAACCGAAGACGAATTGAAGGAACATCTTCCGGCCGATCTCGCCAACGCCGTTCATAGCCAGTTAAACGGCGAATCGGACGTATTCATGGATATTTAACGGTTTGCGTAATGCAGCGCATCTTGCGCTGCTTTTTTTCCTTGTTTGATGCAGTCCGGCAACCCAACGCCTTCGTACGAAGCACCAGCGAAATACAGTCCCGGTAACTCACGCAGTGTTTGTGTTCGCAAATGGTGCAGCCAGCTTAAATGCCCGACGACGTATTGCGGCATTGCCCGCCTCCACCTCGTCACAACAGTGAATGCCGGCTCGCCGTCAATGGTCATCACCCGTTTCAAATCAGACAAGACAATTCTCGCCATTTCATCATCCGGTTTGTTTACAATGGCTTCGTCGCCTGGTTTGCCCACGTAACAGCGCAACAATGCCCGGCCCTTTGGAACCGTGTGCGGCCATTTCTTGTGCGTCCATGTACAAGCGGTCATTTGATACCCTGCTTTTCGAGATACGACAAAACCGGTTCCGTCTTGATCCGACCGTACTTGGTCGGCACGAAAAGCCATGGCGATCGTTGCTACTGTCGTCGCCGGTGCGCCCCCCATTCCGCGCAGGAACGTCGCTCCCGGAAGGAACGTTTCCGCCGCTTCATGAGGAACCGTCGAAATCACGGCATCGGCATGAAGCGATTTTCCAGCCTCCGTCGTAATTCGAAATCTGTCGTCTTGTTTGCGAATATCGCTGATGCTGCTTCCTTTCAAAATGGCTTTTGCAGGCAAAGCAGCTTCCAATTTTTCTACAAGCGAAGACAAGCCGTCCCGCAACGTCAAAAATTGTCCCTTCGCCGCACCGTTGTCTGTCGCATTCGCCCGGCTCTTTCTCATTCCGACCATCAAACTTCGTTCTTTTTGCTCCAACTCGTAAAACTGAGGGAATGTCGCCTTCAAGCTCAAGCGATCGAGATCGCCCGCATAGATGCCGGACAACAACGGTTCGATCAACTTGTCCACCGTTTCGCCGCCGAGCCGCCTTCTGAAGAAATTTCCTACCGAAGGATCATCACCGTCCTTGCGGCGCGGAAGAACGAGATCCAAAGCGCTTCTCGCCTTCGCTGCCGGAGAAAGCAGTTCAGAATCGGTGAAAGCCGACAAATCAATCGGAATCCCCATCGCCGTTCCTTTCGGAATCGGATGGAGAACATCGTCATTTAAGACATATGCCTGCCCTGTCCGGTTGCGAACGAGCGCGTCTTCTAAGCCGGCGTCTTGCACGAGCTCCACAGCGCTTGTTTTGCGGGCGAGAAACGAATCCGGACCTCGCTCGATGACGAAACCGTCTTTCTTGAGCGTGTCGATTTTCCCGCCGAGCCTGTCGTCCATTTCGATCAACGTAAACGTGACTGGTAATCGGTGTTTTCGAATCTCGCGTTGCAAATAAAAGGCCGCCGTTAAACCGGTGATGCCGCCCCCGATAATCACGACATGTTTCTTCATCGGACTCGGGCCTCGTTCCACTTGTTCGCGACGACTGTCGCCAAGCAATCGATGAAAGCGTCCGAAGCGTTCGGCATTGGCGGCCGGTAATAATCGGCACCGAGTTCTTCGCAGACAACTTTGCACTCGTAATCATTGTCATACAAAACTTCCAAATGCTCAGCAACGAACCCAACGGGGCAATAAATGAAAGACGAATAGCCTTTCTGTTCAAACAAATCGCGCGTGAGATCTTGGACGTCGGGGCCAATCCACGGATCCGGCGTATTGCCTGCGCTTTGCCAGCCGATTTCGTAATGATCAATGCCCGCTTCCTTCGCGATCAAGTCCGCCGTTTTTTGCAGTTGCTGCGGGTATGGATCACCGCTTTGCAAAATCTTCTCCGGCAAACTGTGGGCGGAGAAAATCACGATCGTCCGATCCTTTTTTTCATTCGGCACTTTTGCCACCGTCTCTTTTACTTGTTCGGCCCAGTAATGGATGAACTTCGGCTCATCGTACCAATCGTCAACGGAATAAATTGCCGGACCCCCGAGTTCATCGGCTTTCTTCTGTGCCCGTTCGTTATACGATTTAACGCTGAACGTCGAATAATGAGGCGCCAACACGAGACTGACCGCCTCTTCAATGCCGTCGGCGCTCATTTCCTCCACCGCGTCTTCGATGAACGGGTGAATATGTTTCAACCCGAGATACGTCTTGAACTGAACATTTCGGTAACGTTCGTTCAACGCTCGTTCCAGTTTCTCCGCCTGTTCGCGGGTAATGGCGGCCAGGGGAGACGTGCCGCCAATCGCTTCGTATCGTTGCTTCAAATCCTCAAGCAGTTCAGCCGAAGGCTTTCTGCCGCGGCGAATGTGCGTATAGTACGGTTCGATGTCTTCCGGTTTATACGGCGTTCCGTACGCCATCACGAGCAACCCGACTGTTTTCCGTTCCATTACAAACACCTCTCACTATATTCGTGCACAAAAGCCGTCAACCTTTTTAACGTATCGGCTTTCACTTGCGGAAATACCCCGTGGCCAAGGTTGAAAACAAATCCGTCCTGTTCCATGCCTTGATCAAGAATCTCTTTCGCCTTTTCCTCGATCGTCTCCCAAGGCGCCAGCAACAAGGAAGGATCCAAATTTCCTTGCACCGCTTTCGCCACGCCCCGCTCTCTCGCCGTTCTTATGCTCATTCGCCAATCCAAGCCGAGTACGTCAAAACCGAGAGCATTCCATTCTTCGAGCAAATGCCCGGCACCGACACCGAAGTAAATGACCGGAACATCGTGTTCCGCCTTAACATTACGCAATATCCGTTCCATTACCGGAGCGATGTAGGTTCGGTAATCCTCTGCGTTCAGGGCGCCGACCCAAGAGTCAAAAATTTGTACCGCAGCCGCACCGGCATTGATTTGCGCATTCAAATAAGCCGCCGTCATCGACGCCAACTTGTCCATGAGCGCCTGCCATTCTTCCGGTTTCGAATACATAAACCCTTTCGTTAAATGGTAGTTTTTCGATGGCCCGCCTTCAATCATGTAGCTCGCCAGTGTGAACGGAGCCCCGGCGAAGCCGATGAGCGGCACGGCCAATTGCGCTTTCAGCAAACGAACCGTCTCAAGCACGTAAGGAACGTCATCTTCGGGATCTATTCGGTCCAACCGTTCGATGTCGGACATCGTACGGACCGGTTTGTCGATGACCGGTCCAACACCGGACTTGATCTCAACATTGACGCCCATCGGTACAAGCGGCGTCATGATATCGGCAAACAAAATTGCGGCATCCACCGCAAGCTGCCGGACCGGCAACAGCGTGACTTCCGCACAAACTTCGGGATGATGGGTAATTTCAAACAAAGAATAGTTTTCACGGATTTTTCGGTATTCCGGCTGATATCTGCCGGCCTGCCGCATATACCAAACTGGCACCCGGGAAACCGATTGTTTCCTGCACGCTCTCAAAAACGCATCATTGAATGATCGATTGTTCATGACATACACCTTTCAACAACAGATTTTTCATCATTAACAAAGGGATGGAACCCCGGTAAAACCATCTTCTATTATAGAGGAATACAGCGGAACGGGAAAAGGATAGGCGCTCGCCTATCCTTTCCCCCCTCCGAACAGTTTCGGTACCCAATCCGCCGATGCGCGGTTCGATCGCCGTCCCTCCTTGTCCGTTTGCGGATTATACGGTTTCACATAATAGTGCGGCAGCGAAAACGGATTGACCGTCTCGTCGACGAAAGTGCCTTTCCCCGTGACTCTTCCGATTCGTTTCAAGTTCCCGTCGGTCTCCGCATAAATATGATATACCATTCTCTTGTCTGTTGACGGTGTCCACTCCAGCTTAACGGCAGGCAGCCCGAACGTGCCAAGCGTCAAATGCGCTTTCAAGTCGTTCACGTCTTCGAGACGAATCGGCGCTTGCAAGTCTCGGACGTTTTTCGGTTTTGTGAAAGCAAGGTGCTGCTGCTTAGGCAATCGATCGATCAATGCTTTGAAAAGCCGTGTCGGAAAGCTGCTGCCCGAAGTCAAATGCCGGGATTTCGATGTTGAATCGTAGCCCATCCAGACGGCGCCGACGGCTTTCGGCGTATAGCCGACAAACCAAGCGTCAGCGGCCGCTCCGGGAACAGGCGGATACGATGTCGTTCCGGTTTTCCCTGCAAGGTCCGTGTCAACGTCGCCGCGCTTTCCGGTGCCGTTCGTTACGACAGCTTCAAGCATTTTTGTCATGTACCATGCTGTTTGCGATGAAAACACACGCTTCTCGCGCGGATGCGCCTGCGCAACCAAATCGCCGTTTCGATTGTATATGGCCGAAATGAAGTACGGGTCGATGGTCATTCCGTCCGCCGCAAAAGCACGGTATGCGGCCGCCATCTTCAGCGGCGTCACCCCGTATTTCAGGCCGCCGAGCGCCATCGCCAATCCGTCGTCGGGAATGTGAATGCCCATTTGATTCAAATAGTGCTTTCCGGTTTTGATGCCGATTTGATCCAACAACCAAACGGCCGGAGCATTGGCTGAAACTCTCAAGGCGTCGTACATTGTCATTTCTCCGCGATAAACGCCGCCGTGATTTTCCGGTACATACCCTCCGTATGCTTCATAAGCCACTTTCTTATCTTTCAGCAACGAATACGGTTGGTAATTTCCCGTTTCCAGCGCCGGACCGTAAACGACGAGCGGTTTGAACGCCGAACCCGGCTGCTGCTTGACGGTCACCCGGTTCAGCCCTTTTCGCACGTAATTTCTTCCGCCTTGCACAGCAAGCACCCCGCCCGTTTTCACGTCGATCAAGACGAGCGCTCCTTCAGGAGGATGTTCCTTGTCGCTCCCGGGAAAGTACGACGAGTCTTGAAAAAGATCATACGATACTTGCTGCGCCTGGATGCTCATGGGGACGACAATTTTATAGCCGCCTTTCAAGATCGCCTCATTGGATAAATGGTAAAGGCTCTCCGCTTCATCCAAAACCATGTCGATGTACGTCCAATAGGCTTTGTGTTTTTTCATTTTGTGCAAGTCGAGCCCGAGCGTCTCGTGCTTGTACGCAACCGCTTGTTCCACCGTAATGTACCCTTGCTCGGCCATTAAGTCGATGACGAGATCTCTCCGTTCTTTCGCCCGTTCCGGATGATCAATTGGCGAATACGTCGACGGCGCATTTGGAATCGCCGCGAGCAAAGCAGCCTCGGGAACGGTCAACTCAGATACTTTTTTATTAAAATAAAGGTCGGCGGCCGTCGCGATGCCGTACGCCCCGTGGCCGAAATAAATTTGGTTTAAATACATTTGCAAAATTTGTTTCTTGCTGTAACGTCGTTCAAGATTAATGGCGATAATCGCCTCTTTCGTTTTCCTGAGCCACGTCTTGTCGCTCGACAGGAAGACTCGTTTCGCCAATTGCTGTGTAATCGTGCTGCCGCCTTGACTTTTGTTTCCGGATAAAATATCCATGTACAGCGCCCGGAAGATTGCCTGCAAATCGACGCCGTGATGCTCGTAAAAACGGCTGTCCTCGACGGCAATGAATGCGTTTTGCACACTTTCGGGAATTTGGCGGATATTGAGTGGACTTCGGTTTTCGACGTACAACTCCGAGATCGTACGGCCGCGCTGATCAACGATTCGCGTCGTCGAATCCAAGACAAGATCTTGTTTGTCGATGACATAATGGCCGGCAAACAAGATGCAAAGATAGCCGATAAAACCGAGCACTAACGATCCGCCTGCAAGCCCCGCGGCAACCAGCAATTTTTTCCACATGATGAAAACTCCAATCTATGATTGAAAACCATCTTAACGCATCTGCCGCAAAAACGAAACGAATATGTCATTAGTATTTGAGCCGGCATGAAAAAACATGCAGAAAAGAGGAACCCGTCAAGGTTCCTCCAACTAAAGATTCCGACGTTGTTCCAATAAAATTTGATAGCGTTCCTCGAGAGTCTCTTTCTCCGCCGAATCGACGACGAGCGACAACTTGCCGATCACCTCGGCCAGTGCGTTGTCCAATTTCAACCGTTCCAGCTCGTTTCCGCCGCTGGAATTGTTCCGCATCCGTTTCGCACGTAAATAAGCGGCGTAATTCCCATCAAATGAGACAGGTGTCTCATCTTCGAAAACAATCACGTGATCGACCGTGCGATTCAGCAAACGACGGTCATGCGTCGCCAGCAAAATTGTCCCTGGATAAGCCGCGAGCACTTCCTCCAATCTTTCTTGCGTAAACACGTCGAGATAATTCGTCGGTTCGTCAAGCAGCAAAATGTTTTCTCCCGCCAAAAACCGCTGCGCCAAGGCCACTTTCATCCGCTCCCCGCCGCTGAGTACCGAAACCGGTTTCCATACATCTTCCCGCTTGAACAACAAGCGCGCTAACAGCGTACGAATCATCGTTTCCGAATACGGACTGCCCTCCGCCACATTTTCATAAATCGACTTTCCTTCATCGAGCGTCGATAAATCTTGCCGAAAAAATCCGACCTTCCCGCTTCCAGCAACCGTGATCCCTTCGGCGGCGCCGGCAACCATTTTTAACAATGTCGTTTTCCCCGCACCGTTATTCCCGACGAGCGCGACCTTCATGCCCGGTTTCACCGTGCACGAGAAATCACGGAACAACGTTCGCTCGCCTACGGTTTTCGATACGCGGTCGAATCTCACCGCGAATTTCCCTTTCACCGGCGAAAACGCCTGCATATCAAACTGCACCGCCTCCAGCGCCTTCGGCTTTTCCTTCGATTCGAGCTGCTCGAGCCGCGATTCGATCGCCTTCACCGCACGATCGAGCTTCGCTTTCTTCCCTTTCGCATCCATTTTGTGCAGCCGCGCCTCCGAATTGCCCATTCGTTTCGGCGTCTTTTTCATTTTCGCCGCTCTTTCCGTTTTATCCGCGGCTGCCGCTTCCAACCGCCGTTTCTCTTTCACGTATTGCTCGTATTCGAATTGCTCTCTTTCTCGCCTGTGCGCTTTTTGCTCGCGATAAGCGCTGTAATTGCCGTTGTATTCGCGAATCTCTCCGTCTTCAATTTCGATGATCTTAGTGCAGACGGCGTCCATGAGCTCGCGGTCGTGCGAGATGAGGAAAACCGTTCCTCGATACCGGTTGAGTTCATCCTCCAATTGCTCGATTCCGCCGAGATCCAAATGGCTCGTCGGTTCGTCGGCAAACAGCAAGTGCGCTTCTTGTTCAAAGGCGACTGCGATTTTCTTTCGCGTTCGTTCTCCTCCGCTCATCCAGCCTGAATCGACCCCCGCCACATGCCATCGAGATGCCGACTTCTCCCCTGTCGGCGCCGCTGGGCCTTCGAGTTGCGGGATGACGGCGGCATCGCCGAAATGAACAACTTCGCCATGTTCCGGTTCGCTTTCTTTCGCCAAAATCATGAGCAGGGTCGTTTTACCCGCGCCGTTTAAACCGACGATGCCAACGCGCTCGTGTTCGTGAACTTGAATCGATTCCACGCGAAAAATGAGACGGTCGCCGAAACTTTGCTGCAGATGGTTCGCTTTCAGCATTAACATAAAAAAATCCCTCCCTGAAGTTTCGGGGAGGCATTCGTGCACGTCACGCAAAACGGCCGCAAGACACATGCAGATCGATAGCATGCGAAAATAAACGCCCGTCGCAAACGAGTGAATGGCCATGAAGGCAGACGAATCCTATCCCCGAAATCGAAATTCATCAAAATGAAACGATTCGTTAGAGAATAGGATAATCGATCATTGGCCAAGCACCGTTCCTTTCCGTTCAATTTTCAATTCTTTTACATTATACGCACGAAAAATCTTCGTGTCAAAACTTTCCGAAAGAAAACATCCGCCACCGGAGTGACCGGTGACGGATGGCATCTTACTTTATTGGGTAAGCGCCGGGATCAATGAATTCGCTTTCGGAGACCCGATTCCAGTGACGAGGTCGTAGCCCGCTTTTGCAGCGAATCCCCCGTTGTTGCCTGAAGTGATGTCGTAGAAATTAGCAACGTAACCGCTGCTGCCGGTATCCCCGGCAATTTGATACAGCTTAGTCAACGTTTCCGTGCTTGACAACGGTGATGTGCGCCCTTGATCGGCAAGCGCGATCAACGCGGCCCAACACGGGGCTCCGAGGCTTGTCCCGCCGACTTGGAACCAGCCTTTTTCTCCTTGCAGTCTCGTGCTGTCATAGACAGCAACGCCGGTGTTCGGATCAGCATCAAAGGAAATGTCCGGCACGCCTCTCGACGATCCGACAACCGATTGCCAAGCGTCTTGGTAATTCGGGCGCGCGAAGTAATTGCTTAACCCGCCGCCGGAACCGTCCCAGGCCGAAACACTTAAGCGGTTTCCGCTCTCATCGAGGTTGAGCGTGGTGCCTCCAACGGCAACCACGTTAGGAGAAGCTGCCGGCCAAATGACTCCAGCCCCGCTGTCACCCGAAGAGGCCGTATAAGTGATGCCGGGATGCTGAAAATGTGAATCGTAGCTCGCTTCGGAAGAAAATTCGGAAGCGCCCCAACTGTTGGAAACCACCTCCGCGCCGTGGGAAGAGGCATAATCCTCGGCAGACAACAAATCCGCCAGTGAATTAGACTTGGCGACGACCAACAAAATTTTCGCATCCGGAGCGATCGCGTGCGCCCATTCGACATCCATCGAAGTTTCGAGCGCCCATCCGCCGTCGGTTCTTCTTGGTTTCCCGTCTGGATACACGACGGTCAAATCCGCAGGCGGCAATCCGAATTGTTGATTGAACGTTTGCAAATCTTGTTTGATCGTCGGACTCCCGTACGCATCCACGATCGCAATCGTTTGCCCCGTTCCGGTATAAGACAGTTCATCGACACCGTAAGCGTTGCGGATCTGATCTGGCGTATAACCGTATTGATAAGTAGAGGTTGCCCCGTTTTTCACGTGAATCGGAGGATGTGCCGTGATCGCAGGCTTATGAGCATTGCCTCCTTGCGCAAAAGCCGGTGAAAACGATCCTCCCATGAGAAAACCGAGTGCCAATCCACCAACGGCCAGCTTTTTTAAACGTTTCATAAAGCCCTCCCGTAACAAATTTTTTCAAAGACGGTTTCTCCTGTTTCCCATTTCACTGTTTAACGGCCCGCGCCCAACGATTCGGCAAAATCCCCGATCCCCCTTCGTGATTTTCTTCGAACTTCTGACCTCCTTTCGCATTCGACGAGCGAATGTATCGTCAATATAAGCGTAGCACGTCCTTTCTTTGTGAAAAATAAGAAAATTGGACCGATTTTCCATTCTCATTCCGAAAACGTCTATCGTTTCTCCTCAGACGAAAGTCACATTGATTCGACAAACGAAAAAAAGCCGCTCGCAACGTGTCGAAAACACTCGCAACGGCTTTTCGCATCCAGCTCGTTCGTTCAATTTTTTAAGTTATGCCGATTGGCGTAGATGGCTGCTTGCGTTCGATCGCTCACTTGCAGCTTATGCAAAATGTGGCTGACGTGAGTCTTCACTGTTTTTAAACCTATGTACAACTCATCGGCGATTTCTTTGTTCGTTTTTCCCTCGCCGAGCAGCACCAACACTTCCCGTTCCCGGTTCGTCAAGTCATCGTGCGGAAGCTGCCGGCCGGCGCCGCGCATTTTCGTCATCATTTTTCCGGCCACTTTCGATTCGATAACCGCCTCACCATCAGCCGCTTTGCGGATCGCTGCAGCAATCTCTTCCGCTGGCGCCGTTTTCAACAAATAGCTGAACGCTCCCGCCTCAATCGCCGGAAACACTTTCTCATCGTCATAATAACTGGTGAGAATGATAATTTTGCACAGCGGCAAAACCGATACGATCCGTTCTGTTGAAACAATCCCATTCCCGTTCTCCATGACAAGGTCCATTAAAATGACGTCCGGCCGCAATTCTTTTGCCTTTCGCACAGCTTCATCGCCCCCGGAAGCCTCGCCGACAAGCGCAAAATCTTCTTCCGTTTCGAGATACGCCCGCAGCCCGCGTCTCACCATTTCATGGTCGTCGACAATCATAACGTTAATTTTCGCCATCTTCATTTATCCCCTCCATGCGCAGCGGAACTTTCACATCGACGATGGTGCCCGCATCTTTCCGTGAAGTGATCGTCAAGGCAGCGCCGATTTCATCACAACGCTCTTGCATCGTGCGCAGTCCGTAGGAAGTTTTTTTCTCGTTCGCAACATCAAACCCTTTCCCGTCGTCTCTTAAATGCAAATGAACATGCCGCTCGCCGCGATGCAGGCGCAGTTTCACCGTATCCGCCCGCGAATGACGCAAAATATTGGCCAATCCTTCCTGGATGACACGAAACAAATGATCCTCAATCCCTTTCGGAAGCTCTCCGAGATTTTGCGCATCCAACTCGAACACCATTCCCGAGCGGCCTTCGAGTTCTCCGGCCAGTTTCTTCACCGCCTCGACGAGCGAATCGCCGGACAAATGTACCGGCCGCAAATGAAGCAACAGCGCCCGCATTTCTCCTTGCGCCTTCGCTGCCGTTTCCGCCGCTTCTTTCATTTGCTGCTTCGCGGCCTCCTTATCGCTGTCGATCCGTTTCACGGCAGCCGACGCAAGCATGTTCACGGCAAACAACTGCTGACTGACGGCATCGTGCAAATCTCGCGCCAGCCGCTGTCTTTCCTCTATTGCCGCTGCCGCGCTCGCCTTTTCCGCCAGCACCGCCTTCTCGTTCGCCAGCTTTTGCAAGGAATCGACTTGCTTCTGCATTTTATCCGCCCACTCATTCAATTCACGGGCGATCAAGGCAATTTCATCCCCGCCGTCGTCCTTGATGCGACGGGAAAGATTGCCTCTGGACAAAACGACAATGTGCGCCGAGAGGTCGCGCAATCTTTTTCTGAGCGCACGCCGCTCCTGAAAAGACCTAATAAATCCGAATGCAAACGTAACGGCAAATCCTGTCAAACTCATCGTGAAGCATAATCCCGCATTTTGATCTTCCGGATGCAACAGCACCCACAATTGAAACACGAGAAACAATATGGCTCCCGCATACAAAGAGGTGACAAGCCATCGAAGCATCCAACCGGAATTTTCATTATAAAATGCCGTCATTAGTCGCCCCCTCACACACGGTCGATTCTCAGGTCGAGCACTTTGAAATCAAAAGCGAACGTCAATTTTCGTTCCGCCTCTTCATATCCGCTCGTTTGGAAGTGAAACTGTTTCAAGAGCCCTTCCTCAGTCCTGTCGCCGACTTTGATTTCGCCGACCGCCGCCTTCGCGTCTACGGAAAACTCGACATCTTCGGGAATGATCACTTTAACGTCGCCGACCCAGCCGCGCAGCTCAATCGGTGTCTCTTTCTCTTGAATAAACGCTCTTGTAAAGTCAAAATCGTAATCTGCGACACCGGTTGACCGATAGATCGGTTCCACCAGCCAATTGTCTTCATTAAAGGTAACGTCACTGACAATATGCCAAGCCGAAGTCTGTTTCGCATGTTTCTTGCCGCTAGTCTTTACAGTAACGTGCAAGCGGCTGCCGGCCATCATCTTCACGCCAAAATAAACGAGCAAATACGGCCACAATTGCCAAATCATCGAAAACGTAAAATCGATCCATCCGAACCGATTCAAGCTTAACAATCCGCCGAAAAGAAGCAGAAACAACCCCCAAAACAAGCTGCCTCGCCTTCCCCGTGAAAATAGCCGGAGAATAAACAACCATCCTCCCCAAACGAACAATAGAAACGGATACAGAAGAATGATCGCTTCCGATATTTCCAAGGAAATGAATTGAGTATTGACAAGCAAAAGCAAGATTCCGAGCCCAATTAAACATAAGGCAGCCATTACATGTCCTGCCGATCGCCTTTTCATCGCACATCCCTCACTGTTCAACACGCCATTGCACACTTTTCAAAATAACGAGAAACGACAAAACCATGTAACCGATTAAGAACAAGACATTTTTCGTAACTTCGCTCGTCCAGCCCTGTAACGCCAACTGACGAAACGCTTCGGCCACGTAAGTGGTCGGGAATAAATAGGCCGTCCATTGCAAAAATTTCGGCAGCATGCTCATCGTCACCATGACAGGCGACAAAAAGCTGATAAACATCAACAACGTTTGCGAAAGCATGTTCGTAAACTGGTGATTCGGCGAAAGAAAACCAATCGCCGTGCCGATGCCTGCACAAGATAGAACAGACAACAGCAAAACGGGAATCATACCCAAACTATAATGGAATTCAATATGATAAACAAGCTGTCCGATAATTGCCAAAATAATAACGGATGGGAACGACATCATGAGTCCACGCATGAAAACGGCAAAAATAAAGTTTAATTTATAAATCGGCAGCGACGCGTAAAAAACAAAATGCCCTTGATGCTTTTGCCAGGAAATATCTTGGGACAGCGCATTGATTGCCATGACGACGATGGCGAACACCATATTCCCGGTAATAATGCGCATCATCGTTTCCGGAGTCGGATCCACCGTGTAAAATTTCAAGAATAACAACGTGCTGAAAGGAAACATCGAAGCCAAACCAATGACCCACAGCCACGAATCGCGAATTTCGGCGAATTGAATGCGAAACAACAACCAAATCTGTGTTAAAATTCGCCCAAGCGGACGCACCGATGACTTCCTTCCGACATGCGTCTCGGCGATGACATTCGTTTTATTTTCCATGTTCAAACCCCTCCCGTCCGCCAAGATGAAAATATACGTCTTCCAAACTAGGCGGAAGCAACTTGTATTCCTCGCACGCCATTTGTTCGCTGTTTTCTACCATTTCCTGCACCGTTTCCCCCGCTTGTTGCTTGTCAATGAACAACCGGAAACGGTTTTCGCTCACGACTTCGATTTCCCCGCGTCTCCTTAGCCAATCCTCAGCGACTTTTCGCTTCCCGAAAGCCGAAGTCACTTCGATTCGCAATCGTTGATCAACCATGTTTTTTAAGTTGCCTACTGTATCGATCGCCAACAATTCCCCCTTGTCGACCATCATCACACGATCGACAACCTGTTCAGCTTCAAGAACGTTATGCGTCACAAGCAACACCGTCACGCCGCGCTCTTTATTCGATTCGAGAATTAAATTCCAAACGAGCCGGCGGTTTTCCGGATCCAACTCGTTCGTCGGTTCATCGAGAATAAGCACTTCCATGTGCCCGATCAGTGCCGCCGCGATCCCGACGAGCCGCTTTTGCCCGCCGGATACCCGCCGCAACAATTTATGCCTCACATTCGTCAACTTCAGCCGCTCAATCAGCCATTCGCCGGCCTCATCGGCATCAGCCTTCGTCATTCCTCGCAAACGCCCGGTGAACTTAATAGCCTCAGAAACTTTCAATTTTTCCATCGCGTAAGGTTCTTGCGCATAATAAGCGACTTGTTCCGCGACCCGCGCCGTTTGCTCAAACAATCGGTTTCCTCGAAACCAAATATCTCCCTTCGTCGGCCGAATGTGGCCGACCATCTGCTTGATCAACGTCGATTTCCCCGCCCCGTTCGGACCGAACACGCCGAGAATTTCTCCTTTGTTCACCGTGAACGAAATGTTTTTGTTCGCTTTCACTTTTCCTTTTTTGTACGTCTTTTCAAGATTCTTCACTTCGTAAATCGGCGGCATTTTCACGCCAACTCCCTTCCTCACGCCATCCTTGCCTTCATCTTACCGTTCCCGGCAACACCCGCGAAACGTTCCGCAGAACGGTTTTCTCTCCGTCCCGAGACGGAGAAGCGAACCGACTGTTCCTCACAAAAAAAAAGACTTCCAATCATTTTGGAAGTCGAGACATCAGTATAAAAAATATCTTCATCATTGTTCCGTAACGTAACCTGCCGCTCACAAGCTATTTTCCGATAAGAATCAACCCGAATTCATGATCCACTGATTTAGTCATGACTGATTTCGCAACATCTTGAAAAAGAATCAAACCAAATTCATCATCCACCGATTTTTGCATGATGTTAATAAGAATAAGCCCAAATTCATGATCCACCGATTTTTCAAACATATTCGATTTTGATAACTCACTCTCTATAACAGGATTTAACGAGAAAGCACTAACAGCCAAACCAATTAAAAGAGCCAGACTAAGCAATACTTTCTTCACCATGTAATGCACGCTCCTTATTCATTGTATATCTTGATTCTGTTGCAAGTCTTAAATATTCGTAAGCCTCTTTGTATTGTTCTATACCACCGAAATAATGGGCCAATTCTTCACCATATTCAATTACTAATTCCCATTCACCTATCCTTTTAAAATACGAAATAGCTTCTTGGTAACTTTCTTTAAAATTGGCCGGACTGACGAACTTTGCTTTTAGCAAAGAAAATCGATAATAATAATACAGATCATTACTATTATCCTTAGTGAATTGGATGCCAGATTCAAGCAAGTTTTTCGCGGTTTCAACTTCGTCTATCGCAAAATAATTTCTTGCTAACAAATATTGAATCTTACATTGAAACACACGATCATGATAATTTTTCAAATGAATTTGAGCTTGTTTTAAATAATCAATAGCCAACTTCGGTTTTGATTGATGAGTATAAAATACGCCAATATTATTTAAAACGATAGGTTTCAAATAAGCATCGTTGGATTTTTCAACAAAAATTAATGCTTGATGATAATGTTTTTCCGCATCCGCGTATTGAAAAATATCCTTGCTGTTAATACCAAGTCCATTTTCACAAAAAGCCAATTTTTTAAAATCGGATTCCTTTTTATAAATTTCTTTCGCTTTTGTAAAATAATGAATGGACAGCGTAACTCGATAAATCCGGTGACAGCAAACTCCAATTCGGTAATACAATTCCGCGGATTCTATTAATCCAATATTATGATTCAACATTCGTGCCTTATTATAAAAATCAAGCGCTAACCTATACTCGCGCCGCTCAAAATGGTAAATCCCCCTAAAGAGAGAATAAAAATAATTGAGCCAGTACTGCTCATTGTCCTCGTCGGGGTCCACTTCCGCGATGGCGGATGAAAACTTTTCCAGTTCCTTATACATCAAATGATACCGCGCAACCATTAACTTGTAAAGGGCTTTCAGATCGAAATCCGAAAACTTTTGTTCCTCATTTGTGATTTCAAGTTTCATTTTGTCGGCTTTTTCAAAGTCTTGGTCTTTCATGACAGCATACCAAGACAGTAAACGATTCTTTTGATCCTCTACATTCATTTACACACCTCTAATGTTAAATATAGTCCGAAATTGCCATTATGGAAAAATTTTAGCAATTTATATACTGAAATTCGCAATAATTTAACAAAATCCTGCTATTTTTGTAAAATAACTTGAATTGAGAGAAAAGCCCTATTTCTAAATGGGTATATTTTACTATTCTCACCCTCAAGCTGTTTTTTGATGGCTAACAATCGGCTTCGGAGTAGGTTTCGGAGAAATGTGTGAGGGCAAACGATCGCAAAAAAACCCGAACCGAGAAATCACTTCTCGATTCGGGTTGAGCAGCCATTTTCGTCATTCATCATCCCATTGAACGACAAGCCTTCGCGGTCCGGTTTGCGCTACGCTTCCGCCTTTCGG
Organism: Bacillales bacterium; assembly: GCA_035700025.1. Classification (NCBI taxonomy): domain Bacteria; kingdom Bacillati; phylum Bacillota; class Bacilli; order Caryophanales; species Caryophanales bacterium. The sequence goes on from DASSOY010000035.1 coordinate 24,866, forward strand.
TTCGATCGTAACGACGATATGGTGAAATTGGCCGACGCCTGAACGCCGAACGTATAAACTCGCGACCCCTTGCGTTACCTTCAGCAAGCCGGCGTCCCGCCTGTCATTGTTCTTGACGAGCCACGCCTGATAATCTTTTCCGCTGACGCGCGGGAGTCCGTCGAGAAACAACAACAATTCATCCGTTGACCGGTTCAGCCATAAATAACCTTCAATGTTTTCGTCGCTTACCGAGACATTTTGCACATTGTTCGCTCCGGGAATGTTGACAAAGTTTGCCGCTCTTCCGTCCACAACACCGTTCCCCGGCCGCTCCGAATGTTGCGGCATACCCGGCGGGAACATATCGACAAGCGCGAACACCATCGCCAATGCCGCAGCTGCCGTGAAATAAAAATGCGGACGAAGCATCCTTTTCCACGGCCGACGCACGCGAGCCGGCTGAAGACGACGCATCAACTTTCTTTTGACGCCAACGGACGGGGCGTCAAGCCGTTCTGCTGATTCATCGTCGAACATCGCCGCCCACTCGCTTTGTTGCTCTTGACACACCTGGCAATCGGGCAAATGCCGCTGAAAAGCTTCGCTTTTGTCCTTAGCCAGCCGGTTCAAAACAAAATCGACGACTTCTTCCTCTCTCCATCCGTTTCGACAATTCACGGCTCCCGCCTCCTTTCAACCGCGGATTCGGGCCAACCGAACTGCTGCAATTGTTTTCGCATGTTGTGAATCCCATATCGAATCAACGACTTCACCGTTCCGACCGGACGCTTCATGTGCGCGGCAATCTCTTTTTGCGTGCGGCTTCCATAAAATTTTTCAAAAATCGCTTGTTGTTGGGATTCAGGTATTTGCGTCAATGCTGAATATACCGCTTCGCCGTCAACTTTTTTCATCACTTTCTCTTCCGTTGAAAAGCCAGGATCCGCAAACAACGTTTGCCAGCCTTCTCTCGGTTCCTCAACGACGACGCGCTGCTGCTTTCTCAGCCGGTCAAGGCAGCGGCTTTTCGTTTTCACCGCCAGCCACGCGTTCACGCTCCCCCTCGACGGATCGTATCCGGAAGCTTTCCGATAAACTTCGAAAAACACGTCGTGACAAACGTCTTCGGCTTCCCTTCGATCTTTCATCACTTTCATAGCAACCGAAAACACGAACGGCGCCATTTGCTCGTAAAAAGCTTCGAATGCTTCCATCGAGCCGCCTTTGATCTCAGCCATCAACATTTGCAAATCGTCGGTCGGTTTCAATTCGATCTCCACCTTGTCTACCAGCGTTCGCCTCGTCTTCCAGATTGAATGAACGGGTTTCCTTGTTCGTTAACAGGGACCCCGGCGGCCGGCACCGCCTGATTGCACGACGAATGATGATCGAGCCCCTTCATCTATTATTAAATTAAAACGAGACAGCGGAAAAAATCAAGTCATTTTCTGACAATCGTTCCCGAGAAAAAATTCACCGCAGGATAAATCAAACGACACTGCTGCCTCGTACCCTAAGTGAAACCATCAAATTCATCATTTCAAAGGGGGAACGATTGATCATGTTCAAAAAAGTTTTATCGGTCTTTTTGTTTATCTTGTTAGGCTTCGGTTCGTTTTCCGCTGCCGTGCCGACCGCTCACGCAGCTGGTGGGATCGAACTGTATACTTCGTATGCGGGCATTTCCGTAACGCCGGGAGAATCGATTGATTACAACGTGGACTTGATCAATACCGGCTCAAGCATTAAGCAAGTTTCTTTCGAAGTTAAAGGATTGCCGAAAGATTGGAGTTACAAGTTGACTTCCGGCGGTTGGGATTTGAACGAATTGGCGGTCAAGCCGGGAGAAAGTCAAGCGTTCACGTTTACCGTAAATGTCCCGCAAAAAGTGGACAAAGGCACGTACAATTTTACGCTGTCGGCCGACGGGGATGGAGCGCACGCCGATTTGCCGTTGTCGGTGACGGTTACGAAACAAGGAACGTTCAAAACCGAATTGAATGTTGAACAGCCGAACATGCAGGGACATGCCGATTCCGATTTCACTTACACGGCGACATTGGAAAATCATACGGCGGACAAGCAAAGATATGCGCTGTCTGCAGACGCTCCGAAAGGATGGGACGTCGTATTCAAAGCGGACGGGAAGAATGTGACGTCCGTTGTTGTAGAGCCGGGATCGTCCAAAGACATTGATGTTACGCTCAACCCGCCGGAAAAAGTGAAAGCGAAAACGTACAAAGTGATGATCAAAGCCTCCAACGGCTCAACTAAGGCGCAAAACGTGCTCGAAGCCGTCATCACCGGAACGTACGAACTTGAACTGACGACGCCAAGCGGAAGATTAAGTACGGACATTACCGCAGGCGACGAAAAGACGATTCAATTAAAAATCGTCAACAACGGCTCCTCGCCTCTTCGGAATATATCGCTAAGCGCTGATACGCCTCCCGGCTGGAAAGTCGAGTTTGAACCGAACGAGATCGATAAAATCGATGCGGGCAAATCGAAAATCGTCGAAGCCACGATTACGGCTTCCGACAAAGCCATTGCCGGCGATTACGTCGTTCAAATGAGCGCTTCTGCCGACGAGGCGAGTGACGACGCGGAATTTCGCATTTCGGTCAAAACATCGCTGTTATGGGGATGGGTAGGCGTACTCGTTGTCATTGCCGTCGTAGCGGGCATTTACTATTTGTTCCGTACATACGGGAGGAGATAGACGATGGCCGAAGTCATCATCTCGCTCGAGCAATTGACGAAACAGTACGATGAAACGACGGCAGTCGATCATTTAACGTTGCACATAGAAAAAGGTGAAATCTTTGGTTTGCTCGGCCCAAACGGCGCCGGCAAGTCAACAACAATCTTAATGATGCTTGGGCTAACTGAGCCGACTTCCGGTGCTGTTTCCGTTTGCGGCGTCGATTCCATTCGCAATCCAATCGAAGTCAAACGGAAAGTTGGTTATTTGCCGGACGACGTCGGATTTTACGACGACCTCTCCGGTCTCGACAATTTGTTGTATACCGCTCGCTTGAACCGCGTGCCGATGCAAGAAGCGCGCGAACGCGCAAAAACGTTGCTCAAACGTGTCGGCCTCGCCGAATCCGCCGACAAAAAAGCTGGGAAGTATTCGCGCGGCATGAGGCAACGGCTCGGGTTGGCTGACCTTTTAATCAAAAATCCCGAAGTGATCATATTGGACGAACCGACGCTCGGCATTGATCCGGAAGGGGTGCGCGAATTTTTGCAAATGATTCGCCGGCTCAGCCGGGACGAAGGCATCACCGTGCTGCTTTCCTCCCATCATTTGCATCAAGTGCAGCAAATTTGCGATCGCGTCGGCTTGTTCGTTCGCGGAAAACTGCTCGCCGAAGGCGACATTCGCACGTTGGCCGACGAATTGTTCTCTGGTCGTCCGCTCGTTGTGCAAGTGAAAGCCCCGGAAATTCCGGAATCATGCCTTGAAAAGCTGAACGGTTTGGACGGTGTGACGAACGTCTTTCGGGACAAGTCAGGGCTGTCGATTGAATGCGAAAAAGATGTGACGGCTAACATTGCCCGCACTATCATCGATGCCACAGGATCGTTAGACGCCATTTCGAAACGGGATTACGGGCTGGACGAGATTTACCATCAGTATTTCGAAGGAGGTGAAGCTCGTGCGCAACCTTAATTTTCGTAAAACCGCTTCCGAACCGAAACGAGGCATTGATCCGTTTTGGGTTATCGTACAAAAGGAAATCGGCGACCACATCACGAGCTGGCGTTACATCATTTTATTGGCCATCATCGCGCTCACGTGTCTCGCCTCTTTGTATTCTGCGTCACAAACAATTCGCGACGTCGTTTCAGAAAACAGTGACAAAGATTTCACCGGCACGTTCCTTTTCTTGAAATTGTTCACGATTACGGGCTCTGAAACAGCATTGCCGTCTTTTGTCACGTTCGTTTCCTTTCTCGGACCGCTGCTCGGCATTGCCCTCGGTTTTGACGCGATCAATTCCGAACGTTCGAAAGGCACGTTGAGCCGCATGATGTCTCAACCAGTCCCGCGCGATTACATTATTAATGCCAAATTTGTTGCGGCTCTGACAGTTATCAGCATTTTGTTTTTCGCGCTCGGCTTTCTCGTCATGGGAATGGGCATTTACATTTTCGGTATCCCGCCGACCGCGGAAGAATTTTGGCGCATCATTTTCTTCATTGTCTTGAGCATCGTCTACGTCGCCTTCTGGCTCAACTTGGCGATATTGTTCTCCGTACGTTTTCGCCAGGCGGCGACTTCCGCGCTTTCGGGTATCGCGGTCTGGTTGTTTTTCAGCGTTTTTTACAACATGTTGATCGGTTTAATCGCCAATGCGACCGCACCGGCAAAACAAGCCGTTCAATCTGTCGCGGCGCTCATGCACCACCAGTCGTTCATTTTCTTTTTGACACGGTTGTCACCGAGCCAATTGTTCAGCGACGGAACGACGACATTATTGACGCCTTCTGTTCGTTCGCTCGGCCCGCTGACGATGCAGCAAGTCGTCGGAGCGATCCCAAGCCCGCTGCCGCTCGGACAAAGCTTGCTGCTCGTCTGGCCGCAGGTGACGAGCTTAATCGCCGCAACTGCCGTTTGCTTCGGAATTTCTTATTTGTTGTTCATGCGTCAGGAAATCCGTTCGCGGTAATCGAAAATCCAATAAGATTCATCCAACCGTCTCGACAAGAGACGGTTTTTTTCATTTCTTTACGAATACAACCTTTGATAGAGGTTAGACTTGTCTTTATTGCCTGCCTTTGAAACAATAAGAAAAGCTCGGAAATAGAAAGGATGTTTCTAATGACGAAAGCATCCATCATTTATAACCCAAAAGCAGGGAACAAGAAGCTGTCTTCAGCCATGGATCAAATCGTCGCCCGGATGCTGGACGCATACGACTCAGTATCTCTGTATGAAACCAAAAAACCCGGAGACGGCGCGGACTACGTCCGCAGGCTGGAAAACAAAACAGACGTCGTCGTCACCGCCGGCGGGGACGGGACGGTCAACGAAATCGCCGGAACTTTATGCGCACTCGACAATCGCCCGTCCTTGGCAGTCATCCCCGGCGGTACGTGTAATGATTTTTCGCGGGCGATCGGCATGGCGCAACATCCGTTGAGAGCCGTTGAGCAAATCGTACGCGGCAAGAAAAAAAGCATTGAAGTCGGCTGTTTTGAAAATCGTTATTTTCTTAATTTTTGGGGGATTGGACTCATTACCGAAGTCTCGTCCGAAATCGATCCGCGCAAGAAAGCGTCGCTCGGCAGACTCGCGTATTACATAAGCGCGCTGCAAAACTTAAGCAACCCGAAATCGTTTCATCTCCGGCTGGAAAGTGAAGACAGACACTTTGAAGGTGAAGCGGTCATGGTGATCGTCGGAAACGGTCCGTTTACTGGCGGCGTGCGCGCCTTTTTTCCCCGCTTGGACGTCGGCGACGGAAAATTGGACGTGTTGATCGTGAAGCGAACCTCCTTGCGTTTCATTTGGTCATGGCTGCACTCGAAAGTTTATGAAACATTTCCCGTACAAGAAGACAACCTGATTCATTTCCGCACGAAAAAGCTCCGGATCAGTGCCGATCCCGAGCAGTTGGTCGACTGCGACGGCGAAAGAGGCCAATATACACCTGCCGAAGTCTTTGTATTACCCGAACATTTAGATGTCCTCATCGGCGATTTGCCGAATTAAAAAATAGGACCATATCAACCACGTGCCGTAATCATCCTGTTTTACGTCATCAATGCCGCGATCCGAGGTGACCGTGGCTTCTCCTTGCTTTCCTTTCAACTCCGCTCCGCTTTCATCGCTGATCACTTTGACTTCGTGCCCCGCGTCATGGAAAGCTTTCATCGGATCGGTATATTCGACGTCCTTAAAATTATCCGTTAACACGCAAGCGATTTCGGCATCCATTCACTCCTCCTCTGTGGCCTCATAATTTCCGTACCCGAGCTGAACCGGGGCGTAAACTCAACAATTTCGCGTTTAAAGCGCGTCTGCCGCGGGAAACTAATTACTATCAAGCGTTTAGGAAAGGAGAGAAAGTTATGGATCAAGAAAAACTGAACGAACTCATTGAAGGACTGAACGTCGACTTGGCCGCCGAATATTCCGCGACCATTCAATATACGTACTACGCGTCTACGGTTACCGGAATGGCTTTTCAAATTTTGAAACCGTTTTTCGAAAAAGAAATCCCGGATGAACAGGGACATGCTTTATACTTATCGGAAAAAATTAAAACGCTCGGCGGCGAACCAACGACGAAAGCTTCGGAAGTGAAACCGGTCACGGAAGTGAGCGAGATGCTCGAAGAGGCACGAAAAGCGGAAAAAGATACGATCGAACGATACGAACAAAGGAAACGATTGGCTGAAGAACTCGGACTGACGGAACTCGTTGTTAAATTGGAAGACATGATCGCCGACGAGACGCGGCACATGGAAGAGATGATGCGTTTATTGCAAGACAAAAGATTAAGCTGATGTTTATACGTGAGAGGGTGCTGCAGCGGCACCCTTTTTTTCGTGCATGTCCCGGGACATCCGCCGTATTCTTGAAAAGATAGGTCGTTGCATCAGTCGATGTCCCCAATCGGGACATAGTCTATGGATAAATGGACCGAATGCAGCTTCGTCTCGGTTCACTTTTAATCCATCACATAGGGGGAATTCATAAATGAATCGCTGTTGCAGGTGGATGCCTCCGGTAGCGATGCCGGCGGTTTACGATCCGGCGAGAATGAGTGTCGTCGATGTTTATCATCCGGTTGTCGTCCCGCATGTCCATGCTTCTCATACGCAATATAGACATCATCAAGTCGTTGAACATCGACATTTCTATCCGCATACGGAGTCGCAAACGTGTGACACAACGCAGCATAACGTCAATTGCGGTTGCCCGGCTCCGGATCCGTGCCACGAAAAAGGCTAGAGAAAAAGTACGGGAGCTCCCCGTACTTTTTACGTTTCTTTCTCGATTTTTTTGTTCAAATGGACACCGGCGAACCAAAAGACGAATGCAATTCCAAGCGCAAAGCTGATCAAGCTTCGCATCCCTTCACCACCCAAGATGAGCGACCCTTCATAGACGAGCGCCTGCAGCAACAATAAAGCAACCACAATGCGCAAAAAAGATCGTTTCCTATCTTTGAAAGAAACAGGATACAATGCTTCCCAATTTCCGCCGGTACGAATTTTCCACATGGTGAATAATTGTAGGCCCGACATATACAAAAGCAACAAAAAGACGACGATCCGCATCCAGCCGGCGGGCAAAACCCAGAGTAATGCCGCACCGACGATTAATAGCCGCATGAAAACGCCGAAAAAATCGCCGGAACGAACAAACGTCTTGTAATAATATACGGAAAACACGGACGTCCGCCGAAAAGGGATACGGACGATTCCGCTCAACAGTCTTCGCGGTTTGATTCGGTTTTTCAATTGCGGCACATCGGTGAACATGTTCGCCATTCGGTAAAAAGCGGCTGACTGTGCCGCCTCCGCCTCAAGCAGACGTTCCCACTTCAAAGGATGTTCGCGCTGAACCGGTTTCCAAATGAGAACATAAATCAACAACAAGATGATCGCCAATGCCAGTAATAAGTAAAATGAGGCGTGACGAAACAGCAGCCAAAAGAAAAGAAAGTTGGCGGCCGTGCGAAGCGACAATGACAAATACCGCGGTTGGCGGTGCTGCAAATGCAGCTCGTTCCATTTTCCCGTCACGTTCCAATACTTGACCGCGAATGCCACGATGACCGTTAAGGCAAACATACCCGTTCGCGGATCGATGCGGTCAAAATAAAAAGGGGAGAGCAAAAACAGCACGAACAAAAGAACGGCGCCTTGAACCATGAATGAATAGTGGATCGCTTTTTGAAAAAAAGGATCCAACCGCTGTTCCATCGGCAGCAAGAACACTAGATCGGCCGGCTTGACAAAAGTGCGGATCGGACTCCTTGTCAAATAAAACGTCAAAACGGCAGCGGTCACTAGCGCGGAAGGAAACTCCGGAGAAAGTTCCCGGAGCAAAACGCTGTAATAATACGCGCCGAGGAGAAAAGCGACATAGACGGAAAACATGAATCCGCTGTTTCCCATCAGACGTAAATAAAGAATCGCTTCGTTCCAAAAAGCGGACCGCCTCTCTTTCCACATGGTTTCCGGAGTCATCATCGCCCGTCCCTTCCCGTCACTTGCACATAAATGTCGTGCAGCGATGCGCCGGGCATTTTCGTTTTTTCCCGAAGTTCGTCCAGTGTGCCTCGAAGCATAATTCGTCCGTCATGCAAAATGAGAAAACGGTCGCAATATTGTTCCGCAGTGGATAATATATGCGTCGACATGAGAACACCGGCGCCTGCCTTTTTCATGGCCGTCATAAGATCGAGAAACGATTGAATGCCGATCGGGTCGAGGCCGACAAATGGTTCATCGACAATGTAAAGCGGCGGCTGCACCAAAAAAGCGCACATGATCATCACTTTTTGCCGCATCCCCTTTGAGAAATGACCTGGAAACCATTTCCGCTTGTTTTCCATGCGAAATTCTTTCAGTAACTGATCGAACCGTTGTTCAAACGTTTCTTTATCCAGCCCGTAAGCCATTGCCGTCAATTCGAGATGTTCTTGCAACGTCAAATGATCATACAATACCGGTGTTTCCGGAATGTACACGCAATTTTGCCGGTAAACGTCTTTTTCTTCTAGAAATCGTTTGCCGCGCAAACGAATTTCACCGCCCATCGGCTCGAGCAAGCCGAGAATGTGTTTAATGGTCGTAGACTTTCCTGCGCCGTTCAACCCAATCAAGGCGACGACTTCCTTTTCGTTTACGTCGAAAGACAAATCGTGAAGAACCGGCTTGCGTTGCGAATACCCGCCAGTCAAATGGTCAACGTTCAACAAAGGTTCCATTTGGCGTCTCCTTCTCTTCGATTTCCATCTACGAGTTTACCATATTTTGTGGACAAATGCCTTCACGCGAAAAAAATGCCCCCATGACGCGGGCGCATAAAAAAACAGGAAACCAAACGGTTTCCCGAAAGCGGGAGTTGTCGAGACTCCCTTGAATAACCATACCTTTTGGGGAGGTTCTGGTTATATGATAATCATATTGTACCTGTTTTTCTCCGATTCGTATAGGGACAAATCGGTGACACAACGAAAAAAATTTTTTTTAACGTTGTTCACGCTTGAAAATGTAGCCGCCTTGCCTTCTTCCCTTAATGACGGTGTGCGCCGGTCCGAGTTTTTCCCGCAATCGTTTGATTGATTTCCGGACGCTGTTCATTTCAATCGATCCGTTCCAAATTTCTTCAGCAATTTCTTCAGTTCTCACGATCTCCCCTTCATTTTCAATGAACAACAGCAACAAGTCCGATTCGTGATCGGAGAGATAGCTTTTATCTTCGTTCGAACCGACCCAAAATTCCTTTTTATGAAAATATGTCCCATTTCCAAGAGAAATCATTTCTTCGTTCGAAACGGATGATGAAGGGGCTGTCAACAATGAAAATAATTCATCCTGGTCCTTGACCATATTTCGGACGATCGAGAACGGTTCGAGCAAGATCGCCGCAATCCCGATTTCTTTCGCCAGCTGTTGTTCTTCACTTGTAGGAGATTTTCGCAGCATCAAAAATACGGGGGGCATACGTTCACTCATGAGCGTACGGCAGAGCGCCCAATGTTTCTCCTTCGGAGCAAAGACACCGATGATCAACCGGTCGCAATTGCGCAGAAACCGTTTGTGGCGTGACAGATGGTCGAGCTGCAGTACACGTACCTTTCCGAACAATCCGAACAGCTTCGAAACCGTCGCAGACAAATATGCATCATCGGTGCAAAGAACGATTTTCTCATTCATCGCTAACCACCTCATACTTTGCCTTTCCATAAAATGCAGGCAGTTGTATCGCTCTTTCTTGATCCGAATCTGTTCCCTCGATGTATATTCCTTGTTCCATTCAGTGACGGATCATTTGCAATTCAGGCGGCAATCAGTATCAATATCAACCGATGCCGTTGATTAAAGTTCGACTTTTTTATGTAGGAAACGGGTAACTCCCATTATTCGCGCCGCTTTGAACGAGTCCATACGAACGCCGTACGGGTTACCTGGAATTCGAACAAATCCGACATTGGAAAACGGTTTCCTCCATCAAACAACATAGTTCAATTATACCATGGAAATGAAAGGAAAAGGAATTGGTTTGTTAGTTCGTTGTCTCCGGCTTGATTGCTGCGTTCAACTGTTTTGATCGACATTTGGTAAAAAAAAGACACCCACTGGACGTGAATGCCTTTTGCGAACGAATCATCGAAAGATCAACCGTCGGGAATACAAATAGTACCCGCCGGCAATAAGCAAGAGCAACAGGAAAAAGAAAACCCATGCTTGGTAGCCTCCGTAAGCGGGAGGCGGCGGACCCGGCGGCTGTGGCGGCGGAGGAATCTGTCCGGCCGGACGATAAACCGGGGGTGGATCAATTGGCGAACCGAAAGCGTCGTTCGGATTCGGCCCGTAAAAGCTATAAGGCGCAGCCGTCCATCGAGGCGATGGCACGACCGCAGGCGGGGTCATTCCAAAACGACTCGGATAAACCATTTGCAACCTCCTCCTTGCTGTATTCAGTTCCTTTTTTCGACGATAGCGCAGGTCAAACCAGCTTAAGTGATGAGTCACAGTTAAGAATCATCGAGTCCGGCCCGGGTATTTTTATGATGAAACGGTTACGATAGTCTATGTCGTTTACCCTCGTTTGCCAAGTCGTCCCGCGCCCAATTCATGTGTGGAAACAAAGAAAAAAGGTTATCATAGGAACAGCAGCGATAAAGGATGGATGAAGACGTGCCTTACATGAACATCGACAAAATCAACATTTATTATGAAACCCACGCGTGCCGCAAACCTTCTTCGGACACGGTGGTCCTTATTCACGGTTACCTATCTTCCGTTTTTAGTTTCAGGCGGATCATTCCGCTGTTGCGCGAAACCTGTTCCGTCGTCGCCATCGATTTGCCGGGTTTCGGGGACAGCGACAAAACAAAAGCGTTTACCTATTCCTTAGCCAATTACGGAAACTTCATCCACAAAGTTTTGAATCGTTTAAACATCGAGAAAGCGGTGTTGGTCGGTCACTCGATGGGCGGCCAGATCGCCTTACACGCCGCAAGACAAGCGCCGTCACGCGTTCATAAGCTTATTTTGCTAGCCAGTTCCGGTTATCTTAAACCGTTCGACAAAAAAATGATCTTGCTGTCCTACCTCCCTTTCTTTTCGGTATTCGTCAAGCGAATGTTTGCGAAGAAAAACGCGGAAGAGGTCCTGCATGAAGTCGTAAACGACCCTTCAATCATTGATCGGTTGATGATTGATCGCTACGTGAAACCGTTACAATCTCGTTCGTTCTACAAAGCGATGGTCGGTTTGCTGAGACAGCACGGCGGAGACTTGACTTCTCAACAATTGCGGGACATCCAAGTTCCCGTTCAACTTCTTTGGGGCAAACAAGACCGGATCGTTCCGTTGTCTATCGGAGAACAACTGCAAAATGACCTCCCGAATGCCAAGCTCCATGTCATCAACGACAGCGGGCACTTGCTTCCCGAAGAAAAACCGGAGGAAGTATTCCGCCATTTATCCGCATTCCTTAACCAATGAACACGGCCGCCCGGAAATATCGGAACGGCCGTTGTTTTTTTATTCGTCTTCGGGATCGTCGATGATCGGTTTAGACAAACTGCTTTGGACCCCCCAATAATAAAATACGAGCGCTCCCGCCGCGCAAATGATCGTATCCCACGGGGCAGGGATGATCGCAGGCTCCATCGACTTCGGAATAAAGCTTCCGAGATAAGACATCACGAACATGAAAAGGTAATAAAATATCAACCAAAGCGAAGCTTTGAAGTGTTTCCCGATGACCTTTCCGTTGTAATCTTCGTTGCGGTCGACAAAGGCGAAATAAAACAAGAGAGAAGGAACGATGATCGGAATGAGGAAGGAAATGACCTTCCAGCCGCCCCAATAAACGACGAGCGTCGCAGCCAAAAACGCCAATGGAGCGAGCACCGATGCGCCTTTCAAATAAAACGGGCGTTTCATCTCCGGCGCACTTTTTCTCAACGCCATTAACGAGGTCGGCCCAACGACGAATGTGAGCGCTTTCGCCGAAGTGCTCGCGACGACAAGCCCTTCCCACACTTGAAATTGCGCCGGCGACATCCAAAGGATGGCTAGAACGAACGTAAGCCAGAGCGCTCCCCTCGGGAGACCCGTACGTTTGTCGATCTTTTGAAACCATTTATAAAACGTTTCGTTTTTCGCCCAAGCAAAAATCGTGCGAGCCGTAGCGGAAAAATAAATATTTCCGGTCGCCGAGGGAGATATGACGGCATCGATCAAGACGAGATTGGCCAACCAGCTCAATCCAAGTACACTAGCCAGTCCTGCCCAAGGAGAATCAAAATTGACGGAACGCCAACCTCCTGCCAATTTACCGTCCGGAACCGCGCCGATAAACGCAAACTGCAACAACAAATAAATCACCAATCCGGCAAGGACCGACAAGATGATTGCTTTTGGAACGTCGGACTGCGGCCGCCTTGCTTCACCTGCAAATTCGACCGGCATTCGGAATCCGTTAAATGCGAAAACGATCCCCGCTCCGGTAACCGCGGCGAATATGCCGTCCAACCCTCCTGGTTTGGCCCCGCCTACGGAGAAGTTGTCAAAGTCCAAATGCATGAACAAAAAAATGATAATTAAGGACGGGACGAGAAACTTAAAGATCGTCACGACCGTGTTTGATTTACCAAAAACGTTAACGCTCCAATAATTAATGAGAAAAAATAAAACGAGCCAGGCGATTTGGAAAAGAAAACCGATCACCGTCGGACTGCCGTCGGCTGCCCCTAAGGCCGGCCACCATACTTGTGCATACCCGCGAACCGCCTCCACCTCAATCGCGGCGACGCTCGAATAGGCAAGCATTGAAATAAAACCGATCATAAAGCCGATCGTCGACCCGTGGGTAAAATGAGGATAACGTATAAATCCGCCCGCGCGCGGCAGCGCCGCCGATAGTTCAGCATAAACAAGGCCGATCAAGATGACAATGACCGCACCGATAATCCATGAAATCCAGACATCCGGACCGGAAACGACAGCTCCTCTCTGCGCGGCGTAAAGCCAACCTGAGCCAATAATCGAACCGACGCCGAGAAAAAACAAGTCGGCGAGGCTCAGTTTTTTCTTAAGCTTCCCTTGTGCCATAATATCCTCCTTTTCGTGAAACTTGATGTTTATCTTTTTCCACGAAAAGAGGTTGTCTGAAACGGGACGAAAGTAACAAAAAGCACCCCTCGGGGGGTGCTTTTTAAGTTTCTTTCTTCGCGCGTCTGCCGTCGACGCGCAACGATTTCTCGGCGTTCAGTCTTTCCAATGTGGCTTGAGAAAGCGTGCCGTCTCCTTCTTCGACGACATAAACTTTCACTTTCCGCTTTCCCCAATGGCGATAAACGTCTTCAACCGTTTCAAAATATAAATCGATTTCATTGCCTTCGATAGCTGAACCAATATCAGCAACGATTCCGTACCCGTATCCGGGGACATATAAAATCGTCCCGATCGGAAACACGGAAGGATCGGCAGCAATCGTCGACATAAAGTCACGCGTGACTTTAACACCGCTGTATGTGATGCCGTACCCAGGATGGTTTGGCGTTTTCCCGGTCGATTCGACTCCAGCTGTATAACCTGTAGCAACGACCATCTTCGATGGCAGCTGGCTCAAATCGCCGGGACGAATCGACAAATCGCCCAACGCTTCTTGTTCCTTGTCGGGTACAGTCTTTTGTTTCAGGCGACGCTCAGACTTCGCGCTTTCTGTTCCCGATACCGCCGAATCAAACGGAGCATGACGACCGAGCCATTGTTCAAGGTCTTTCGTTTCAACTCCGGAAACGGTTTGAAAAGTGGCGCCGAGCGCCCATACGAACAAGACGGTCATAGCCAATCTTCTCAAGCCGGTCTTTACGGTCTCCACTGTTCCACTCCTCTCTTCTCTTCAAAACAGTCTTCCCGAAGAAAAGAAAGATATACGAGGAGGGATATAAGAATACGAACATCAATGAAAAAAACTTTCTTTTCGTTGTACGAAAAGAAAGTTTCTCGCTAAAACATTTGATACCCTTTGACACGCAAGATGCGAATGACGATGCCCGCCGTGACTGCACCTAGAAAACCCGCGCTCAATACGGCGATATCGACCGGTTGCAGACCGGTCAGCCGCGTACCGAGACTGACAATGCTCTCATTGAAATTCGTAATGTATTCATACATGTGAACGCGATCGACGATGAGCACGACGATAAAAGGATACACGACCGCCGGCACCCAAGAAGACCGCAGCAACATGTTGACGATAAAACCGATGCCAAAAAACAACACCATGAAAAGAACGATCGAAATAATGATTTGCGCCGGGTTCATTTGAATCGGCATCTCTCCACCCCCATAATTCCCTTTTTAGTTTACTTCACCCCATAGAGATCGTCAATTTAACGATTTCCGGTGAAAAAAAAGAGAATTGGAGGATTCCAATTCCTTCATCTTTATATTATTTCATTATCGATTCTTTCCGCTTCCATGACAATGCTCGCAGGTCTCGGAACCGCCCAACAGCAACTGGAAGTAACCGCGGCCGCCGCAATACGGACATCTGTTTTGATTCGCATGGTTCGTATGGTTTCTCAATATCCGCACTCCCTTTCTAAGTTTTCAGATAATAATAACAGCTGCTCGAAATCCTGTAAAACCGCTGTTTGGACCGTGAAAGCCGATGAAAGCGAATACAACTCCATATAACACGAATTTTCTTACATTTTCTTATTTTTTTATACGGATAGTGAAAATTTCCGGCCATAAATAACACCCGTTCTTATAAAGAACGGGTGTTGAATGAGTGGTTATCCCAAAAGATTCAATTTCCCTTTTTTCAAGACGAGTCCCGGACCTCCGAGCAACAACAAGTACCGATTGTCAATGATTTTCTTCATCGCGGAAGCCGTCGATCCGTACAACTTATGATCGCCGAATACGATGCCGATCGCCTCACGTCCGCCGAGTGACGCGACGGTGCCTTTGTTGTCATACTTGAACGCCTTCAATGAACCGCCTTTAAGCAACGCTTTCAAGTTGTTCGCGACAGTATAAGCTTCTTGAATAGCAATTTGTGCGGTCGGCGGGTACGGCCGGTCGTTCTCCGGATTCATAACCAGCGCACAATCGCCAATCACAAAGACGTTGTCATAACCCGGTGCGCGCATGTCGTCGCGTACCGGTACTTTGCTGCGATTCGTTTCGAATCCCGAATTTTCAACGATCGCATTCGCTTTAACGCCGCCGGTCCAAACGACTGTTCCGGCTTTGATTTCTTCGCCGGATCCGACAATTACGCTGTTTTCGGTAACTTCTTTGATCATCGTGTCGATTTTGAATTCGACGCCCCTGCTTTCCAGCAAGTTCATCCCATATTCGACGAGTTCTTTGTCAAACCCAGGCAAGGCGGTCGGAGCCGCCTCAATGTTAATCAAACGAACTTTCTCGCGGGGAATGTCGTACTCTTGGCAAAGCTCTGGAATGCGAGCCGTCAATTCGCCGACAAACTCGATACCGGTGAAACCTGCACCTCCGACGACGATCGTGAGAAGCTCGTCTTTCCGTTCGTCTTCGTCATGGTACCTCGCAAATTGATACTCAATGTGATCACGAATTCTCCGCGAGGAATCAATGCTTGTGATCGAAAAGGCATTTTCCTCGAGACCAGTGATCCCGAATGTCGCCGTTTCAAAACCTAACGAAACAACTAGATAGTCGTATTCAAGCTCGTCTTTTTCCAATACGACGCGGTTTTCGTCCGGCTTAATTTCGACAACCGTGTCGACGACTAAATTGACCCGGTTCATGTCGAGCACGTCGCTGATGAGCATGCGGACACGATCTTGATGGAGCGTTCCTGCGGCAGCTTCATGCAGCCAAGTGGTCTGATAATGATAGTTGTGTTTGTTAACGAGCGTAATGTGGGCGTCGTTTACCCCCAATTTCTTCGTCAACTGCGATGCCGTGATCATGCCGCCGTACCCGGCACCTAAGATTACGATTTTCGGCTTTTGCAAAACGAATCACCTGCACTTTTATAATGATGTAAATATATGAGGAAAAATTGACAAAGGCCAATTCTCATCCAGACTTTGTGACATATTTCACTAAGTATGACGCGCACGTTTCCGCGATTCACCAAATCAAAGCAAGATGAATCGCCGCCCTTATTCATGATATTCCTTTTTTCCTCTTATTTCAACCGGAAACCTTTATAATTGGACCAAGGTTACGATATAATGATAAAGGCTTGAAACAAGCATGTTTGCAACATAACCGATCATTGAATACAGGGGGGCTCATTTTGACCAACGAAAATTTATACGACATTACGATCATCGGAGGCGGACCGACCGGCTTGTTCACCGCTTTTTACGGCGGTTTACGCAAAATGAAAGTGAAGATCATTGAAGCGTTGCCCCAGCTCGGCGGTCAATTGTCTGCCCTTTATCCTGAGAAAGATATTTTGGACGTCGCCGGTTTTCCGAAAATCAGCGGTCAACAGCTCATCGACAATCTCGTCCAACAAGCCCGATTTTTTCAACCGACCGAAGTTCTCGGCGAAAAAGTGGAATCCATTGAGAAACTCGATGAACGTTATTTCAAATTAACGACGGATAAAGACACGCATTACTCTAAGACGGTGATTATCACCGCTGGGGTCGGCGCGTTCGAACCGAGACGGCTCCGCATTGAAAACGCAGAACGTTTCGAGGGCAAGAACCTTCATTATTTTGTCACCGACATGAAACAATTCGCCGGTGAAAACGTTCTTGTTTGCGGCGGCGGTGATTCGGCTGTCGATTGGTCGTTAATGTTGGAACCGATCGCCAAACACGTGTCGCTCGTCCATCGCCGTGACACGTTCCGTGCACACGAACAAAGCGTGGAGAACTTAATGAAATCGAAAGTGGAAATCATTACTCCTTACGTCCCGGTGAAATTCGTCGACGACGGCGAACGCATACGTTCCGTCGTTCTTCAGGAAGCGAAAGGCGAAGACGAAAAACAAATCGACGTCGATTCGGTGATCGTCAATTACGGTTTCGTCTCATCCCTCGGACCGATCAAAGACTGGGGATTGGAAATCGAGAAAAATTCGATTGCTGTGAACACGAGAATGGAAACGAATATTAAAGGCATTTACGGCGCCGGCGACATCGTCACGTACGACGGAAAGATCAAGTTGATCGCCACCGGGTTTGGAGAAGGACCAACCGCCGTCAACAATGCGAAATCATACATCGACCCGAAAGCGCGCGTGCAACCGCAGCACAGCACGAATATGAAGTTCTAACTTCTGGCCATACTATGATCGGTGAGGCCAATGAAAATCGCAGTCTTTACAGCAATGGAATGGATCAGGTGCAGCGTCTTGACGATCCTCAGCATACGCTTCGGGGAACGAGGCATATCCAACGTGATCCCGTTTCCGAAAGCGGATGGGGAACGTGAAGAATGGTTGACTCCGATGGAAAGATGGCTGTATGATTCGTTAAAGCAACTCGGGTTTCAAGTGCATGCAAAGAAAGCGCTCGGGCCGTTTGTTCTCGATGTTTGTTTGCCTGAGAAAAAAATAGCGATCCATTGTAAAGAAGAAACGGCGGGTGCGCTTGGGAAAGTTCGGATGGCCGAAAAAAGGCGTTACTTACACAAGCACGGATGGAAAATGATGATGGTTCGCCCGCGTTGCCTCTATCATGACTTCCAAACCCATTTACGAATGCTTTCACGGTTACCGCAACAGTAAAAAGCACTCCATAACGGAGTGCTTAAATGCTGGAACCGTTTTGTCGAATTTGGATTATCTCCCATCGACCAAGGTCAAAGAAATTCAACTCACTTTCTTTTATTGGAAGTGTTCCCGGTGTCGCTGCATTCAAGCGGAATTTGGACAAAAAAAGCATCCTTCCGCCCGCAGGCGAAAAGGTGAAGCTAACATTTTTCCGGCGTGCCTTCGTTTGTCGCTGTTTTGAACGAAGATCCGCAGCCGCATGTGAGCAGCGCGTTCGGATTGTCGATGACGAAACCGCCGCCCATCATGTTTTGTTTGTAATCGATTTTCGTGCCCTGCACGAGCGGCCGGCTGTCCGCGTCAATTAAAATTTTTAACCCTTGTATGTCAAGTTCCGTATCGTCGCCGCGGATCTCGTCATCAAAACTCAATCCGTAGGACAAACCGCTGCACCCGCCGCCTTTCACGCCGAAACGCAAAAACTTTGCGGTGCTCCCTTCGGCTTTCATCATGTCTTTAATTTGTTCTCCAGCTGCTTCCGTAAGCGTAATCACGCGAAATCCTCCTTTGCTCGCGATTTACTTATAGTATAGAAGGAATTTGCCCCGATCACAAGCGGCGCGATCCGCTGCGAAAATACGTGCCTTCGCAAATTTTCACCGCTGGACCGCGCATGAACACTTCGCCGGAAGAGCGCCATTGAATGGCTAAATCTCCTCCAAGCAAGTGAACGGTTACGTTCTCGTCTTTCTTGCTTTTTTCATTTAAAACGGCAGCCACAACTGCCGCACATGCCCCAGTTCCGCAAGCTTGCGTGATTCCGGAGCCTCTTTCCCAGACACGGAAATTCATTTCTGTCGCTGACAGCATTTCAACGAACTCGACGTTCAGCCCCTCTGGAAACAGAGGATGACGGTCCGCTAATACCGGTCCAAATTGCGTCACTGGCGCCGACTCGATCTCGTCCACGAAAAATACGCCGTGCGGATTTCCCATCGACACGCCGGTCATTGAGGCGGTCACGCCGTCGACCGAAACGGGGACGTTGATCAACTCGGCAAATGCGTCCGTCTTCATCGGCAAATCCTGTTTCTTCCAACTCGGTACGCCCATATTTACAGTCACTTCGTCTACCTCGCTGCCGAAAACATGTACGGTGGCTTGAACGAGACCCCCTAAAGTTTCGATCATGAAACTTTTACCGTTGACAAGGTCGTTTTCATACGCATACTTGGCTACGCAGCGGAGGCCGTTTCCGCAGTTTTTCGCTTCGGAACCGTCTTTGTTAAAGATCCGCATTTGGATGTCTGCGGTTTCTGAAGGCAAAATCAAAATTAACCCGTCCGAACCGATCCCTGTACTCGGATCCGAAACTTCGCGCGCAAAGTCTGGAAAAACCGACTCCGGCAGCTCGCGGCCGAAGCCATCGACATATACGTAGCAATTGCCGAGACCGTGCATTTTCGTAAAAGGGAAAGCCTTCATTTCGTGTACCGATCCTTTCCGTACTTCACTTTGAGCGACTGCCGGCTGCACAAATCCTTTGAAAAAAAGCACCGCTATGGCAGTGCTCGTTTTTATTAAAACATCGGGTTTTCTTCCAAATATTGATAAATCTTGTCAACCAACGCTTCTGCCGTTTCCGCCGAAACAAACTCTCCGTTAACAAGCGCGTAAGGGCCTTCCAAGCATAATTCACAGTGGCCGAGGCAAGCATATTCAACAACATCCAGGTTTGGGTCCTTTTCCAATCGTTCCAACGCTTTTTGCGACCCGCTCGCAAGATTGCTCATGCAAAATTCAACGATGGGATTCATGTTATCACCTTCATTTCCCGTCGCTTTAAGTCGAACTGCCGATAGACAGCTCTACCTTCCTATCCTACACACCGAAGCTCCGATAGTCAATCGTCGAGCGTCGACATTTCCTTGAACATTTGTTGAATGCTTGCATGGATCGATTGTCATTCGCGGTTCAATCCGCTATACTTGGCTAGGGATTAGCGTTTTTGACTCGATATGAATGGAGCAGAAAGGGAGAACTATGAGACAGTTACTCGTTTTGGGAGGCGGCTACGGCGGGATGCGTCTCTTGCACGGTTTGTTGAATGACCGGTTGCCGGACGACGTTGCGATTACGCTCGTCGATCGCCTGCCCTACCACTGTTTGAAGACCGAATATTACGCGCTAGCGGCCGGAACGACTTCCGATGCACACATTCGCATCGCTTTTCCGGAACATCCGCAATTGAATGTCAAATCAGGAGCCATCGCGAAAATTGATCTCAAAAACGAGACGATTTATTTAGAAGACGGACAGTCTTTGAAGTATGACGATCTTGTCATCGGACTCGGTTGCATCGACAATTATCACAACATTCCGGGGGCGAAAGACAATACGTTAAGCATTCAGACGATCGATCAAGCTCGTGAAGCTTATCATGCACTCGGAAACGTGAAAGGCAACGGTTCGGTTTCCATCGTAGGAGCAGGGCTGAGCGGAGTGGAACTGGCCGCGGAACTGTATGAGAGCCGACCGGATTTGAATATTCGGCTGTTTGACCGCGGACAAATGATTTTGTCGTCACTGCCGAGACGTATCAGTCGTTACGTCCAACAATGGTTTATCGACCACAACATCGAGATCGTCAACGAGGCCAACATCACGAAAGTGGAGCCTCACGTCATTTACAATCACGATGAACCGTTGGAGAGCGACGAAATCGTCTGGACGGCCGGCATTCGCCCGCATCAGCTGATCGACGAGCTGGAAATCGAAAAAGATGCACGCGGCCGCGTCGTTTTGGATGATCATTTCCAAATTCCCGAATACCCGAACGTATTTGTCGTCGGTGATTGCGCAAGTTTACCGTTCGCGCCGAGCGCACAAGCCGCTGAACTGCAAGCCGACCAAATTGCCTTTATTCTTATGAAAAAATGGAACAATGAACCGGTACCCGAGCTGGCTCCGATTAAAATGAAAGGCGTCTTCGGTTCTCTCGGCAAAAAACAAGGCTTCGGCATGATGGGCAATGCGCCTTTGACCGGCCGCGTTCCGCGCTTGTTGAAGTCCGGCATTCTCTGGATGTACAAAATGCAAAACGGGTAATCGAAAAGAGGGTGACTCAAAAGATTGTTGGAAACGACTTGATGAGTCAGTCTCCGTTCGTTGCCAATAAAGTCAGAAACGCTCATGACAGTCGTTATTTTATTGAAATGAGCGTTCTTTTTTTGTAAATCGCTGACTGAGAACGCTATTTGCCGAAATTGGGGAAAGCACGGATGAAATCCGTAGAAGTTCGGAAAATATATTTAAAAATTAAAGACCTCTGGTGAGCGTTAATTTCATCGACGCAACCAAAACCGGGCATCGCCAAAAGCTGAAGCTTTCGGGACACCCTCTTTTCAACATCGGCAAGTGGAAGCAGAAACGGACAGCCGATCAATCACCCTGTAAATCGATTTAAGCCGAGGGTCGCCCTCGCCCGCGACTTCGCCGTTAACGACGACGAGCGGATAAAAAAAGTCTTCCGCCAAAATTTTATGGCAAAACCATTGTTCTTCCTCGTTTCCCGGCTTTTCAATGTCGACGTATCTCACTTGCATATGCTCCAACTGTTCAGCGGAATAGTTTCTTTGGATCGCCGCTTCGATCCATTCTTTCGTCTCGCGTGACGATGGGGCGTGCAGACAGCTCGGGCACGGGGCGTCCGAACCGTATACAACGATGTCCAAACGTTTCACTTTCCCGCCTCCATAATCAAAAATAGTTGCTTGAAGTTCACTTTTATCTTACAATATTCTTAAGTAAATCAAAATGATAAACGCTTATGAAGTTTTTCATAAAGGAGTCGATTCCGATGTATGAGCAAGTTTCGGAAGTATTGGATAAGCTTCGCCCATTTTTGTTGCGAGACGGTGGAGACGTAGATCTCGTAGATGTCGAGGATGGTGTAGTGAAGGTCCGTCTCATGGGTGCTTGCGGCAGCTGCCCGAGTTCGACGATCACGTTGAAAGCCGGTATCGAACGGGCATTGATTGCTGAAGTTCCCGGCGTTAAAGAACTGGAACAAGTATTTTAACCCAACTTTTACATGACAATCCCTGCACGGACCTGTTTCCGGCAGGGATTTTTTTATGACCACACGTTTTCTTCGACTTTCGTTCGCCATTCGGATTTCGCTCCTCTACCATCAGGACGAAGTACGATTACTTCCGCCGCAGGAGAAGCTGCACGCATTCGTTTGGCCACTTGATCCCCTTTGCCCGGCTCGACAAACGCGATCATCGCCGGTCCCGCCCCGCTCAATGCAGCCCCATACGCGCCAGCACCGCGAGCTGCTTTTGCCACCTGCTTTAGGCCGGGGACAAGAGATTCCCGATACGGCTGATGGAACAAATCTTTCTCCATCATTCGTCCGGCCGTCGCCCAGTCGTTTTTCATGATCGCGGCTACCATCAAGTTGGCGAATGAGCTTCCGGCAACGGCAGATTGAAACGGCAGGTCTTGCGGCAAAACTTCTCTAGCGGCAACGGTTTTTAACTGAAACACCGGAACGAGCACGACCATTTCGATCCCCGGCGTTCCTGCTTGAAAATGATACGTATCGCTGCCGTCTTTCGCGGTAATGACGAGGCCGCCGAACAGCGATGCCGCCAAATTGTCCGCGTGGTTCTCAAGCAAACAAGCCGTCTTTAACCGGTCTTCGGGGGACAATTCTAAATTTAACAGCCGATCGGCGAGCTCGATACCTGCGACAATCGCCGCTGCGCTGCTTCCAAGCCCCCTTGCCGTCGGCAATTCGCAAGTCATCCGCACGCGGCAGGCCGGCGCCGCGGCACCAGCTTCTGCAGCCACGTGCCGTACCGTTTTCGCAATCAAATTATTCTCGTCGGTCGGCAGTCCTTCAAGTTGAGGCGATGCGAGATCGAACTGCCAATTTGCATCTTCCACCGCTTCGAGTCGCAAATAACGGTTCACCGCCAACCCGATCGAATCAAAGCCCGCTCCGAGATTTGATGTACTCCCCGGCACGCATATAGAGAGAACGCGATCCGCCGTCATCTCAACACGCCCCTCTCCAAATAAGCGCGCAACACCTCGGCCTCCGCTTCGATCGTCACCGGCTCAATCGCCGCACTCTTCACCGCAACATCCGGATCCTTCAGCCCGTTGCCCGTTAACACGGCCACGACCCGGCTCCCCTTCTCCACTTGCCCCGTCGCCAGCTGCTTCTTCACCCCTGCCAGCGACGCGCACGACGCCGGCTCCGCAAACACGCCTTCGGCGCGCGCCACCTCGCGGTACGCCGCCAAAATTTCCTCGTCCGTCACGAAATCTATCGTGCCGCCCGAATCATTCGCCGCCGCCTCCGCCTTCGCCCAGCTCGCCGGCTTCCCGATCCGGATGGCTGTCGCCACCGTCTCCGGCCGCTCGATCGGCTCGCCTCTCACGATCGCGGCCGCGCCTTCCGCCTCAAAGCCGTGCATGCGCGGCCGTCCGCTGCCGCTGCGCTCGTCGTATTCGCTGAAGCCTTTCCAATACGCGCTGATGTTCGCCGCATTCCCTACGGGAATCGCCAGCACATCCGGCGCCCCGCCAAGCGCTTCACACACTTCGAACGCCGCCGTCTTCTGTCCTTCGATCCGGTACGGATTGAGCGAATTCACTAACGTGAATCCGCCCGCCTCGCTGATCGAACGGACCATCGCCAGCGCTTCATCGAAATTCCCTCGCACTGCGTAAATTTCGGCTCCGTACATCGAGGCTTGCGCCAGCTTTCCGTACGCGATCTTTCCGTCGGGAATGACGATGACGCAGCGCATGCCGAGACGTGCCGCATACGCGGCTGCAGCCGCCGACGTATTTCCCGTCGACGCGCAAATCACCGCTTCGCTTCCTTCTTCCGCCGCTTTCGCGACGGCAAGCACCATCCCGCGGTCTTTGAACGACCCGGTCGGGTTCGCGCCTTCATATTTTACATGGAGATCGACATCCCACTGCTGCGACAATTTTTCCAAATGGATCAACGGCGTATTGCCTTCATGCAACGTCAATTTCGGTGTTTCGCTGGTGATCGGCAAATACTCGCTGTAACGGTCAATAATCCCTTTCCAAGCCATCGTCAATCCCCCTCTACCCGCAATTTGCTTTTCACTTCATACACGACGTCCGATTCATGAAGTGCTTGGCAAATCGCATCTTGTGCCGTCTTCGTTGTTTTATGGGTGACGATTGCTATTTCCGCCGCCTCCCGGCCCCTCAACGGATTTTGAAAGATTTTCTCCATGCTGATTCCCGCACCCGCGAAAAGCGAAGTGATCTTCGAGAACACGCCAGGTTCATCTTTTACATAAAGCCGAAAATACGTTTTCAGCTCGATTTCATCGTCGTTTTTGATGTTTTTCTCATGATAAGACGGAGTGAACGAATTCCCGCACACGCCAAGCCTCATGTTCTTCGAGACGGCAATCACATCGGCAACCACCGCCGTCGCCGTCGGAAGCTGTCCCGCACCCGGCCCGTAAAACATCGTTTCCCCAACCGCTTCGCCATACACGTATACCGCGTTATATTCATCGTTTACAGACGACAACGGATGTTTCACGGGGAGCAACGTCGGTTGAACGCTTACTTCGACGCGGCCGTTTTCTCGTTTCGCGATGCCGAGCAGTTTGATAACATAGCCGAGTTTTTTGCTGTACTCCATATCCTCATTCGAAATGGCGGAAATGCCTTCGACTTCGACGTCTTCGAGATCGACGTTCATCGAAAAGCCGAGCGTCGACAAAATCGCCATTTTCCGCGCCGCGTCCAGTCCGTTCACGTCCGCAGACGGATCGGCTTCAGCAAACCCTTTTTCCTGCGCTTCCTTCAACACTTCGTCATACGGCAGCCGGCATTTGTACATTTTCGTCAACACATAATTCGTCGTACCGTTGACAATCCCAATCATCTTCGTGATGTTGTCGGACGACAACCCTTCCACAAGGGAACGAATGATCGGAATTCCGCCCGCGACGCTCGCCTCGAAAAACAAATCGCAACGATTTTCCCGTGCCTTAGCGGCCAATTCGACACCGTGCAAGGCCATTAAATCTTTGTTAGCCGTTACGACGTGCTTCCCGTTCTCCAACGCCCGCAAAATGTAATGACGGGCTTTCTCAACGCCCCCGATCACTTCCACGACAATGTCGATGTCGGGATGACCGATCACTTCATCGGCGTCCGTCGTCAATTTTTCTTCTTCAATCGCGAACAAACGCGACTTTCTCACCTCTTGCACGAGCACTTTTTCTACTTTCAACGGGCAGCCGACTTTATGCTCGATTTCCCTTTGATTGTCCGCCAACATTTTCGCCACTCCGCTACCGACCGTACCGAAACCGAGAAGACCAATCGATATCGTCTCTTTCACTCTCTCCACTCCTTGTCTCTGTCTGTTGATGAACCGAGAATGCCAACCTAAAGCGAATTCCGGCTTTCGCCCGTTTGTTTATCTAAGGCGTACTTTTGTTTATATATAGGAGACATTATAACGAGCAACGGAGGAAAGCACAAGGGGTAAACGTAAATTTAATGAAAATAAAAATTGATCACTGCTCTTGCAAAGATGAACTGTGGGCTCCCCATGCAACAGCCACGGCGCAACATTGTAACAATTGCATAAAAAACGAAGAGAATCGGTCGAACGACAGCCAACGGCAAACAAAAAAAAGCGTGCGGAGATCCTTTCGGTTGACTCCACACGCTGCGGAAGATGAATGTCATTTTCCGTGTTCATGACTGACTGTCCGCCCGTTTCGCAGAACCAGCCCCTTCCGTTCTCGGATACAATTTATTCGCCAACAACGTTTGGCCGATTAAAAACAATCCGCTCACTGACCAATACAACGGCAGCGCCGCCGGATAATTGAGCGAAATCATCAAGATAAACGCCGGGGAAAGAAAACCGACAAAACGCATCATCTTCTTTTGCTCTTCAGGCAGATTCGCCATCGAAACGAACGATTGAACGAGGTAAACGCCGCAAGCGATGACAGCCATCACAATGTCGGCATCCCCGAGACTGAACCATAAGAAGTTATGAGAGGCGATCTGCGGGGATGTGCGAATCGCGTAATAAAATCCCATCAGAAACGGAAGTTGGATGAGCATCGGCAAGCACCCCATATTAAGCGGGTTGACACCGTGTTCCCGGTACAGATGCATCATTTCTTGTTGCAACTTCTTTTGCTCGGCCGGCTCTTTCGTTTCTTTCAGCTTTTTTTGAATGCGTTGCATTTCCGGCTTCAAAGCATCCATTTTCCCTTTCATTTCCCGCTGATTTTTGTTCATGCGAAGGAAAAACGGCGCTAAAATTAAGCGGATCGCAAGGGTGATTAAAATGATCGCAACCCCATAGTTGTTGCCGAACAACGACGCTGTGAAATGAATCAATTCCGTAAATGGCTGCACGAAATAATCGTGCCAAAAGCCGCCTGACTGTTGTGAAGATGATGCTTGTTGGCAGCCGGTCAACACCGCAACGACAGCGAGCGCTAAGGCAAGCAATCCTTTTTTCAATGAAAACTCCTCCTCGTATTGTAGTTAACAAATAACGAGGCGGAAATGGTCATCTTTGTCGTCTTGAGGACATTCTTTGCGCCGAATGTGCGTACTCATCCGAATGGTCAACAATCCGGCAATCCATTCCGGGTCAGAGTTGAAGGAAGACCCGTTCTCGCGGCCAGCGTCCGATTGACAGCGAATCCATATCGGCAAATGACATTGTTTATTCAAAAAGACCCAAACCGTAATGCCCGACAAATTCGCAAGGACGAAGACCGTCATCATGCAAAGGAACGGGTCGTTCGATAAATTAAAAAGCATTTCAAGCATTGTACAAACGCCTCCAAGCTGGGTTCATTATAACGTATTGGGAGCGCAAAAGACAGCAAAGACCGATCCGCCAAAATCGGTCGTTGATAAAAAAAAAGCAATCCCTGCAAATTGCTCATGAAGTTTCATGAAATTTCGTGCTTTCTTCCTAATTCCGGTGCGAATGTTGCAATCGGTTGAACAATAGGATAAAATTATTGAAGATTTCGAACGAAGGGAGCGATGTAGGATGACTGCATTTGAAACTGTCGGAACAACCACACCGTCCATTGTCGCTAAGGCCCTTCGGGAACGGATTCGGTAAAAACAATCACCGATTTCTCACCGTGGGCTTGTCACGAGAAAAGCTCACGGTCGATCCATATGGATTTATCCAAGGAGACCGTGCATGTTTGGCACGGTCTCCTTTTTTCCGTGAGTGATGAAATAAATTACGGGAGGCATCCATTTGGATTTACGTCAATTAGGTTGGAATGAATCGTTTCAAAAAGCTTTCAACGAATTAAAGGACGATACGCTGCTTCCGGCTCGCGTCACCCTTGAGCACAAGGAGAGCTACCGGATCCATACGGGCAGCGAAGAATTTTCAGCGGTCATCACCGGAAACATGCGGTTTCGCGCCGAAGGGCGTGAGGATTTCCCGGCCGTCGGGGACTGGGTGGCTGCCCAGCCGTTGCCCGGAGAACGAAAAGCGCTCATTCGCGCGGTGTTGCCCCGCAAAAGCAAATTTTCGCGGCAAGCGGCAGGCAATGAAACCGTCGAACAGATCATTGCTGCAAATATCGATACGGTCTTTTTAGTGAACGCGCTAAATAGCGATTTCAACGCGCGGAGAATAGAACGTTACTTAACAATCGCTTGGGAAAGTGGAGCAAACCCGGTCATCGTGCTGAGCAAATCAGACTTGTGCTCGGATGTTGAGGATAAATTGGCTGAGGTGGAGTCGATTGCGTTTGGTGTTCCCATTCACGTCGTCAGTGCTGAACAACAACTGGGTCTTGAAGCGTTGCAAATGTATTTTAAAAATCACGAGACCGCCGCGCTGCTCGGCTCATCTGGCGTCGGAAAATCGACGTTGGTGAACGAACTATACGGCATGCAAGTCCAGCAAGTAAAAGAAACCCGGGCCGGCGACGACCGGGGCAGGCATACAACGACGCACCGTGAATTGATCGTCATGCCTGCAGGCGGCATGATCATTGATACGCCGGGCATGCGGGAATTGCAGCTTTGGGAAACGGAAGACAGCTTGAGTCACAGCTTCCATGATATCGAAGCATTGGCTGAGCAATGCAAGTTTCGCGATTGCCGCCATCAAAGCGAACCCGGCTGTGCCGTAAAACAAGCGATCGAACAAGGTGAAATGCAACAAAGCCGGTTCGACAATTACGTGAAGCTGCAAAGGGAGCTCGCTTACCTTGAGCGCAAAAACAACAAGCGTGCACAAAGTTTATTCAAACAGAAACTGAAAAAATAAGAAAAGACCGATTGACGCCGTGTCAATCGGTCTTTCGTTTACGGTTGCACCGGCGTGAGCGGGGCTTTGCCCCTCACCACCTGCCTGACGTTGCGGAATGCCAACTCGATCATCGCCGTCCGCGTCTCCACCGTGGCGCTGCCGATATGCGGCAGCGCTGTCACATTCGGAAATGCAAGCAACGGATGCCGGCTGCTGATCGGTTCTTGCTCGAATACGTCAAGCCCGGCGCCAGCGATCTCTCCTGTTCGCAACGCGTCCGCCAGCGCTTGTTCATCAACAACCGCTCCGCGGGAAGGATTAATGAAAAACGCAGTCTTTTTCATTTTTCGAAACGCTTCTGCCGCAAACAAATGCTTCGTCTCCTCGGTCAGCGGTGTAAGGCAGACGACGAAGTCGGCCGAGCGCAGAAGCTCGTCAAACGGTGCATAACGAACGCCGAGCTTGCGCTCCGCCTCCGGGCGACGGCTTCGGTTGTAATACAAGACGTCCATGTCAAAGCCTGCCGCACGCTTGGCGACCGCTTCGCCGATTCGGCCCATGCCGACGATGCCGAGCGTTTTGTGATGTACGTCTCGTCCAGCCATTTGGTACGGGCTCCACGTCGTCCACGCATCTTTTCTGATCGATTCGTTCGCTTCGATCAACCGCCGCGCGGTCGCCATTAACAGCGCAAACGTTAAATCGGCCGTCGTATCCGTCAGCACCTCCGGCGTATTCGTAACGACGACGCCGCGACTCGCCGCAGCTTCGACATCGATATTGTCGTAGCCTACCGCGACATTGGCGACAATTTTTAAACGATCGGCTTTACGGAATACTTCTCCGTCGATCCGGTCGGTCAGCATCGTGATCAACGCGTCCGCCTTCGCCGCCTTCGCTAACAGTACCTCGCGCGGAACGACGCTCTCTTCCTCCGGCCACATCTCAACCTCTCCGATGCCGTTCAACAGTCGAAGTGCATCGTCAGGAACTTTTCGTGTTACAAAAATATACGGTTTCGATGACATCGTTCCATCTCCTTTCAAAGCCGGTAACCGTTCGTATAAAAGTGTTTTTCCGGACATATTCTACTTACACGTGCAAAGCGCTCTCACGCCGCTCATAACCAATCACAAGAAGCCCGAAGGAGGAGAACCATGCCGATCCCGAAAAAGAAGCTGCAGCAATCCGCGCGTAACGGCTTGTTCGCTCGCGGGGTCACCATTGACGATATTGCGGAACTCGTTTATTTTCTTCAAGACGAATACATAGCGAATTTGACCCTTGACATGTGCCGGGAAAGCGTCGAGAAAGTGCTCGCGAAGCGTGAAGTGCAAAACGCGATCATTACCGGAATTGAACTCGATCGACTTACAGAGCAAAAACAAATTGCCGAACCGCTGCTTGGGATCCTCGAAAACGACGAAGGTCTTTACGGCGTCGACGAAATCATTGCCCTATCCATCGTCAACGTATACGGTTCCATCGGCATGACGAATTACGGTTATGTTGATAAAGAAAAACCAGGCATTTTGAAGAAATTGAACAACCACACCAGCGGCAAATGTCACACGTTCCTCGACGATATCGTCGGAGCCATTGCGGCAGCGGCTTCGAGCCGGCTGGCTCACGCCCAGGAAGAACAATAACCTAACCGATCATGGAGAAGGCATCCATTGCTCAAGCGAATCCGCCGTATACGTCGGCATTTTCTCGTAACGGGCAAGGGCTTTTTTCGTCGTCACGCCCGTATGCACCAGCAGCGTATCGAGACCCGCGCGCATTCCTGCCAAAATGTCCGTATCATAGTTGTCGCCGACCATCAATGTCCGTGTCCTGTCGGTTCCCATCACTTCCAGCGCGTGTTCAATGATAGCCGGTTCCGGTTTGCCGACGTAGGTCGCTTTCCTCCCGCTTGCCGTTTCGAGCAGGACGGTCAACGATCCATTGCCCGGCACAAGTCCGCGCTCGGACGGAAAGGCGACATCCGGATTCGTCGAGTAAAAATCCGCTCCGCGTTGCAACTCAAGACAGGCTCCGGCAAGTTTGTCGTACGTGATCTCCCGGTCAATGCCGACAACAACCACATCGGCTTTTTCGTTCACTAAACGAAACTTGTGTTCCCGCAACGCTTCTTTTACGCCTGCTTCACCGATCACGTATACCGACTCGTGACGCTTTTCTTCCGCCAACGTGCGAGCGGTCGCCATCGCCGACGTCATCACTTGCCGCGGTTCCGTCGGCAAGCCGAGCCGGTTCAGTTTCTCGGCCGCTTGCTCCGGCAACAGCGATGAATTGTTCGTCACGTACATGTAAGGAATGCCGCCGTTTCGCAATCCTTCCACGAACGCTGCTGCTTCCTCGATCCTTTCGTTGCCGCGATAAATGGTGCCGTCCAAATCGAGCAAATACCCGTCGTATCGTTTCATGAGCCTTCCTTCACTCCCCGGTTCCTTGTTCACGAGGCAAAAACGCAGAAACCGGTCCGAGTTCTTCCGTCAAATAGCGACGAACTTGTTCCGGGAATCGTCCCAAAGCTTCGCGGCTTTGTTGAATCGTCTCCGCGAGCCGCCGATGCGGAACCGACGCATACGTCCGTACGACAGCGTTTCTTTCGGCGACGAAAGCTTTCAACTGTTCCGCATCTTGAGCGGACACCACTCGCTCGTCGGCCAATATGTCGAGGATATCGGCATAGCTTCCCGGATCACGCATAATAAAACCGTCAATCATCTGGTTTCCGACATCAATGACCGCCTCAATCAACACGTGGCCCAATCTCTCCAACGCCAGTCGTCCCGTGTGACCGCTCCAGTTTTTTTCGCTTTCAAACGTCTTAAGGCATTTTTCCATATATAATAAAATTTGTTCAATCTTCTCTCGATCGACGAAATACATAACGTCCACCTCCACAACCCATATTAGCACATTCGGTCTTCAGTATCGCCGATGCTCAACCGAACCGTTTCTTTTCTTCTGCGGCGCGTTTATACTAAATACAAGAACGCTTGGAGAGAAGGGGGTATCCCGTAATGAGCGAAGAAAGATTTTTCTTTTACGATGAATCGGAACAAACGCAAACCCGTTACGTCGGTTTCATGGGGGAAACAACACGGTTTGACATCGGAATCTTGAAAACCGACCATTATTACGGTAAACAAATCGTATTCAACATTCAAAACGGCCGGTTTGCCATTATTGGCGAAGACGACCTGAATGAACCCGGGTACATCGAACGCGCCTTCGCGATTAGTGAAGCGGAAGCCGAAGAGCTGAAAAGCTTTTTGTGGGAGCTCATATAAACGGAGGTCTCCGGGAAAAACTAAAAACGGCGGATGCGGCCAAACTTTCCGGAGGTGATCGCTTATGCCTAGTCCTCACGACGAAACCGCCTACAGCGACTTTTCCAATGCCGAAAAGCAACGTAATTTCCTCATCCCCGAGGAATTTCCTGAAGGCTGCTACGGCATGTCGTTTCATTTCATGGACACCGTCACTCATAAAGAAACCCCGCGAAAACCGGGCCAACGGGATCAGTCCGCCTTCAACTATGAATTCAAGAAT